>JAEOTB010000093.1 GCA_016840065.1 Candidatus Hermodarchaeota archaeon
AACGTGAAAGGACCCGTTCGTGAAGGTGATCTTCTCCTTCTTCGCGAGACAGAAAGAGAGGCTCGGCGAATACGACCACCCTAGTAGTCTCAAGGATGGCGAAGTAAATGGTAAAGAAATTTACGTGCTCGTTTTGTGGATGCGACATTGAGCCAGGTTCAGGAATGATTTACGTTAAGAACGACGGTAGTCTTCTCTACCTCTGCAGCAGCAAGTGTAGGAAAAATGCTGTTATTCTTCGCCGGAGAGCACGAAAACTCAAGTGGACAGATGTTTACGAGGAAAGAGTTCGACGGCAGAAAGCAGCCGCGAAGGCTCGTAGCACGAAATCATCTTCACGCAGCCGAGGTTCGCGAAGCAAGACATAGCTTGGTTTGGTCTTGTTATTTAGTTATCAAGTAGAAGTGGGTTAACTCTTTACTTGTCTAGATCCATATTTCCTAAAACTGCGTCTGCGAGTTTCTGGATTTCACGTCTTGTCCAGCTAGGACACTCACTGATAAGGAGATTTGTTATCTGTTCCTCATAGTGGTCGCGACTGGAATACGATTGAGCATATTCTTTGCAAATTATTCGTATCTTTTGAGTAGCACTAATTTTCGCTCTTCGCCATTTTTCGATGTATGCTAGTAAATTATCGCGTCCCCCGGAACGGATATCAAGCGATGTTCTTTTGTCCCAGAGTGCAATTTCCTTTTCGGCGTTTCCAGGCTCGTCGCTTGCATGGGCTACATTTACTCCACCAACTAGCCCGTATTTTCCACGCAAACTCTCTGGGTCAGCCTTGTCAACAAAGGTAGCACCAAGTACAGCTCTGAGGCGCCTAACAATATCGTTCCCTTCTAAGACAGTAGCTACTACTTTTCCTACTCGGATGAACTGTATTAGCCAAGGAAAGAAAAATTTCCCCTTGTGTATCGCGTAGTGTTGCGCTGCAAGAGATTTTGGGACACTTCGTTCTACGAATCCTAGTGGTCTAGCATCGGGAAGCGCTTCAAGGATTCTTTCAAGTACCGCTGCGCCTACCCCCCGGCGCATCGTGGCATCTGGCTTTAGAACAAGTAGTGTTCGCTCCATCAGAGTTTACCTCAGATAGGTAAAAACAAGCCACATCACAAAAACTCTTGGGCTAGACAACATATGGGAGGCTGACACAATTCTTAAATATCGTCTATTGTTTCGGAAAAAAACCTGAAAGAATTCATTAATTTTGGTGTTGTAGATGTCGTCAAAACCTGTTCGTCAGCCCATTGTATGTATGCTGGGTCACATAGATGTGGGCAAGACCCTTCTGCTGGATAAGATTCGAGGAACTGCGGTTCAAGCTAGAGAGGCAGGCGGTATCACACAGCAAATCGGGGCTAGTTTTTTTCCTCTCCTAACTCTTAAGGAAATAGTTGGTGACTTGATCAAGAGCCTCAACCGTGAATTCACTCTTCCCGGTCTACTCGTTATTGATACACCTGGTCACGCCGCATTCTTCAATCTAAGGAAGAGGGGGGGCGCTGTTGCGGATATCGCCATCCTTGTAGTCGATATCATCGATGGCTTGCAACCGCAAAGTTATGAATCTCTGCGAATACTACGCGCGCGCAAAACACCCTTCCTGATCGCGCTAAACAAAGTGGACAGGTTACCTGGATGGAAACCTCAAGAAACAAGAAGTATCACGGAATCATTGCAGAAACAAACTGATTATGTTCGAAAATCACTCGACGAAAAGCTCTATGAAGTGATGGGGGATCTCCATCGGGAGGGGTTTCAGGCTAATCGCTTTGACCGAATTGAAGATTTTGCACAGACAATTGCGGTAATTCCTACGAGCGCGAAAACCGGTGAGGGGCTATCAGAGCTACTCCTTGTTCTAACTGGATTAGCCCAGGAATATCTAGAACAACAACTTCAGACCACACCTGGTCCTGGGAAGGGGGTCGTTCTTGAAGTAAAGGAAACACCAGGTCTAGGCGTTACCATCGACACGATTCTCTTTGATGGGATAATCCGTCAAGGGGATACTATTGTAGTTGGTGGGCTCCAAGGACCTATCACCACTCATATCAGGGCTCTCCTAATGCCTAAGCCTCTTGATGAAATCCGGGATCCGAAGGAGAGGTTTAAACAAGTTGAAGAGGTTGTTGCTGCAGCAGGTGTAAAAATCGCTGCACCGAATCTTGATGATGCCATTGCTGGGGCAGGGCTCTTTGTTGCTACATCAGAGGAGGAAGAGGAAGCAGCTCGTGAACGAATCCTTCAAGATATGGAAGAGGTCCGCATAGAAACTGATAAACTTGGAGTACTACTTAAAGCTGATACCCTCGGGTCGTTGGAAGCGCTAATTGGTTATCTTCGTGATCGTGGAATTCCTATCCGCAGAGCAGATATTGGTGATGTTTCGAAGAATGATGTCATAGAGGTTTCAACGGTCAGAGAATCCGATCCATTACTTGGGGCAATTCTTGTCTTTAATAGCAAAATACTTCCTGACGCAAACAATGAAGCGTCTGACTTGCAAGTTCCTATATTCCAAAGCCGCATTATCTACGATCTTGTAGAACAATATGAACTCTGGGTTGAAGAAAGGAAACAGGAAATGGAAGCTGAACTCCTAGGAAAAATAATTTTTCCTGGTAAAATGGAAATCCTACCAGGATACGTGTTCCGTCAGAGCAGTCCTGCGGTTGTTGGAGTCCGGGTTCTCGGCGGTCGACTCTCACCGAAAAGTAAATTGATTCATCCTGATAATCGCCGGGCAGGCAGCATCCAACAGCTTCAAGACAAGGGAAAAACTGTCCCTGAAGCACGTATTGGTGCTGAAGTCGCTGTCTCGATAAAAGGCGTTACTGTGGGTAGGCAAATCGACGAGGGCGACATCCTCTACATCGACCTCTCTGAATCGATGGTCATTAAGCTCAACCAGGAGTTTAAGGATAAATTAACTTCTGACGAACTGGATATATTACATGAACTGCTTCAGATAAAACGAAAACACGTATCACCATTTTGGGGAGTCTAACTCGGAAGGAGTGACTGGTAAGATTCGCATTTTCTCCCAGCAACTCCTTGCTCCTTGAAGTGCTTAACGGCAAGATTGATAAGCTGTTAACTCGTGCTAAAGTTCTATTCCAATCCCTTTTGAAAAGTGGATTGCTAAACTACTAAAAACAAGTTATCGAGGATTTGACATGGTACGGATTCGGCTAGTAATTGGCGACTCTGAAACTGGAAAAACTACACAACTCGAACTCAGTGAACAGAGAAGTCGTGCACTTCATGGTAGAGTCATCGGCGATATCATCGAAGGTGATCCTCTAGGTTTGCCTGGTTATACATTCAAGATTAGAGGCGGCAGCGATACTACTGGAACACCTATGCGTCCTGACGTCCATGGTGCGGTTCGTAAACGGCTCTTACTCCGTGGAGGTGTTGGTTACCGCGCAAGCACTCAAGGCCAACGTCGTAGACGCAGAGTGCGTGGCAATGAAATCACGGACGAAATCATCCAGGTCAATGTCTTGATGGTCACAAAGGGATCTAAACCCCTCCTCGAACTCGTTGAAAAGGCAACATCCACCAAAAGCTAGTCTCAGACATTCACGAGGTACGTTCTATGCCACCGAGAGTGCCTAAACAAAGCGTCGTCAATATTGGTCTTGTTGGTCACGTCGACCATGGTAAGACGACCCTGGCGAAGGCGTTGTCGGGTGAGTGGACTGACAGACACTCACAGGAGATAGAACGGGGAATCTCAATAAAGTTAGGCTATGCTGATCTTATTTTCTACAAATGCCCAGCCTGTCCCCCACCAGAATGTTACACAATAGAACCCTCATGTCCTAAATGTGGTGGAGAAGCTGAGCTATTGCGACGGATATCGCTGGTAGATGCACCTGGGCACGAAGTGTTAATGGCTACTATGGTTTCAGGTACCGCTCTTATGGACGGTGCATTGCTTCTAGTAGCAGCTGATGAGAAATGCCCACAACCCCAGACTCGAGAACACTTGGCAGCTCTGGAAATAACAGGTGTGGACAAAATCATAATAGTTCAAAACAAAGTTGAACTTGTATCCGAAAAGCAAGTGCTAAAGAATTATGAGGAGATTCGGAAATTCGTCGCTGGAACTTTGGCAGAAAACGCTCCAATCATACCTATCTCGGCAATGTTTGGTACAAATCTAGATGTATTGATTCAAACAATTGAAGAGACAATTCCGACACCACAACGGGATTTAAAGAAGCCAGGTCTAATGTATATTGCACGTTCTTTTGACATAAACTATCCTGGTACCACACCTGAGAAACTAAGAGGTGGGGTTGTTGGTGGGACCATTATTCAAGGAAAGTTGAAAGTGGGGGATGAGCTAGAACTCCGTCCTGGAATGCGGGTGAAGCAGGCTCGAAGTAAGCAACCGGTTTACAAACCTTTGCTCACAAAGGTAATGAGTATCCAATCAGGAACAGGGGCGAAATTAAACACTGCAAGTCCTGGTGGACTAATCGGCATAGGAACAACATTAGATTCTGCATTTACTCGGGCTGATTCGTTAATTGGAAACATTGCGGGAATCTCTGGAGAACTACCATCTTTAGTCGATAGCATCACGTTGAAACCCTTCCTGTTGAAGCAAGTAGTTGGACTCGAAAAACAAATCGCTGTCATACGAATCAAACCCAAGGAGGAACTGATGTTAGTTATGGGGACATCAGTTACAGTGGGTATTGTTCAGAAAGTGATGAAGAAGAGCAAGTTAGTTACTTTCAAATTGCAGAAGCCAGTCTGTGTTCTACCAGGTCAAAGAGTAGCGATTAGTCGGTTAGTTGAGAAGAGGTGGCGACTTATTGGCTGGGGAGCCATCACTGAAGAGGAATGATGTTTCAGCTCGTCGCCCTGTTGTGGTGCTGCTTGATACGAACTTCTTGTTGTTGCCCTTTCAGCGGCGAATCGATATTTTTGAGGAAATCAAGCGTCTGTTGATTAGTCATGTCGAGTTTGTGGTGCTTCCACAAATCCTGAGCGAGTTACAAAGGCTAGTAGCGCACGGATCCAGTAAGGAAAGTCGTGCTGCTCGAAGTGCATTGCAGCTCGTGCAGCATTACTGCACATCTAGAAGTCAACCAGGTAATATTAAGGTCAAGCTCGACGCTGACACAGCATTACTACACTACGCGCTGGCGACAAGGGCTATTGTTGCAACGAATGACCGCGCCTTACGTCGTAGTCTAGTTAAAAGTGGATGCCGCGTAATTTTCTTAAGAAAATTAGCGATTCTTGCGCTTGATGAATGACTACTCGTTCAAAACTCAATTTAATAGAAAAGCTTATCAGCAAATCAGGCTTCCAGAAATCGACGCTTGACTAAGGAGGCATAGCAAACCTGTACCAAGCTGTAACCATTCAAAGCAATGTCAGTATCCCGCCGAAACGATTCAATGAAGACCTCTATGAGGTAGCGGAGGAACTTCTCCGCGCTGAGTACGAAGGCGTAATCGATGTGGATTTAGGCTTCATAATAGCGGTCGTAGAAATAATGGAGATCGGTATGGGTAGGCTGATTCCAGGTGAAGGTGCGACGTATCACGATGTTACAGTGAAAATTTTGACATTCAAACCTGTGGTGAATGCACTTGCACTTGGTGAGGTAGTAGAGGTTGTAGATTTCGGTGCTTTTATCAGATTGGGTCCTCTTGATGGTCTATGTCACGTAAGCCAAATCACAGACGACTTCTTCTCATATGATCCACGAAGAGCTGCCCTAGTTGGAAAGGAAACTGGTAGAGTAATTAGCGAGGGCGACCAAGTACGAACTCGAATAGTTGCGGTTAGCATAGAAGGTGGTGCGCGTGGTGGAAAACTTGGACTTACCATGCGTCAACCCTATCTTGGAAAACTAGACTGGATTAAGGAAGAGATTGCAAAACTTCTGGAATCTAAACAAAAGGCAGAAGGAAAGGGTCCTGATTCAAAACCCGAAAAGGGTGCTTCACGTTCAGGTAAGGAGGAACCTAAGGGGCCCTAATCACATTTCTACCTACTTGAACCATACTAGCTTGAGGTTTTCAAGGAGAGTGCAGGAAAAAAATGGCACGTAAAGCTTGTCGTACCTGTCGATTGATAACCACCAAGAGTCACTGTCCAATTTGTAGAGGCACTAATTTATCAGACAGTTTTTCAGGGGTGGTCTTAATCTTCGATCCAGAGCATTCAATGATTGCTAGAAAGCTTAACATCAGCGAACCAGGTGAATACGCGCTAAATGTCCGCTGAGGCGGGGTAACCTTCTTGTCTCGCGATTTGTTACGTAGCGTGACTTTGCACCTACCAGAAGAACTTCGCAGCTCACTAAAACCCCCGAAGGGGAAACTGTTTTCTCGGGAGGCACTTGGGGCAGCTGAAGATACATGTGCTTATATTAGACAAAAAAAGCTTCATCCTGTAATCGCTGTTGGCGATATGGTCTCAATAAACTTGGACAAGGTAAGTTGTCAAGCCACAGTATCCATATTAGATGGGAAGACTAAACGTCATGAGAAGTTAGATTTCGAGTTCGCTGTTGATGTAGTTTTCCAAGCAGCTAATCCTGCTGGGCAAATCACACCAGAGGTTTGGATAGCCATTGAACATGCACTAGCACTGGGGGCAAAGGGAAAAACAGTGAAAATCTTTATAGAGGGTGAAGAAGACCTAACCGCATTGCCTGCCGTGATGCTTTCCCCTCTCGGCGCGGCTGTTGTGTATGGGCTGCCTAGTAAAGGCATCGTTGTCATCAAAGTGACCTCTACACAAAAACGAGATGTATGTCGAATCATGCAGAAGATGGTATCGAAATGAAAATCACTATAGAAAACAAGGTGGACAATCAACTCCTCCACCGCCAGGACATCACATTTCAGGTAGATCATTCAGGGTCGTCTACTCCCAAAAGACTAGCAGTTCGAGCGAAACTAGCAGCCCTGCTAAATTGCCAAGAAGACCAACTCTACATCATTGAACTCGCTGGGGTGTTCGGTCGCAGTTCATCACGGGGATATGCTCGTCTTTATCCCTCTAAGGAAGCCGCTCTTGCACAAGAGATTAAACATATCATCAAACGGCATGAACCTAAAGAGGAGGAAAGTAGCTAGAAGCAATCCTCAAATTTACAGCTACATCATAAACGAAGTGAAGGTGAAAACCAATGCCAAAAACTCATAAATATTATAAAGTTGGCAAAGATGGGAAACTAACACGTGAGCGCCGCTTCTGTAGCCGCTGTGGTGACGGTGTCTTTATGGCAGAACACTCTGATCGAATCGCTTGTGGCAAGTGTGGGTTTACGGAATTCAAACCCACAAGAAAAGAGGACGAATAAGGCAGAATAAGATACGCTTCTGAAGAGGCGGCCTGTCACTAACTCTTTAGGCTAGCCTGAGGTATTCTAATGTTTGTCCTAGGAATTGAAAGTACTGCACACACATTTGGTATTGGGATAGTCGACACTGAAGGAAAAGTTCTTGCAGACGTGAAATCTGTCTACTCTCCTGATGAAGGAGGCATTCATCCAAGAGAAGCTGCTGAACATCACCAAGAAGCTTGCCTTCTCATACTCAAGAAAGCAATAAACCAAGCAGGTATATCTCTGAGACAACTTTGTGCTGTTGCATTTTCTCAAGGCCCTGGTCTCCCTCCTGCACTTCGAATAGGCGCTATAATGGCACGTGGCCTTGCATACAGCCTTGAAATTCCCCTATTAGGTGTAAACCATTGTGTTGCTCATGTAGAGCAAGCACGCTACTTCAGCAAAGCAGAACATCCTTTGGTCGTGTATCTATCTGGAGGTAATACTCAACTAACTACGCTAGAAGGTAAACGCTATCGTATCTTTGGCGAGACTCTTGACATTGCATTGGGGAATATGCTGGATATGTTTGGGCGTGCTGCGAAACTCGCTCATCCAGGAGGACCGAAGATTGAAAAATTGGCGCGACAAGCAGACGGTACCTATCTACCGCTCCCCTACACTGTAAAAGGTATGGATTTGTCATTCTCAGGATTATTAACCGCGTCGAAACGGCTATTGAAAGAAGGTGCTGCTCTTTCAACGGTCTGCTATAGCCTACAGGAAACCGCATTCGCTATGGTAACAGAGGTTGTGGAAAGAGCATTAGCCCATACTCAACGCGCAGAAATTCTGCTAACTGGAGGTGTAGCGGCTAATAAACGATTACGTGAAATGCTACGAATTGTGGCTAAAGGACAGTCAGCTAGATTTGCTTCAGTACCTCCTAAATTTGCTGGCGATAATGGCGCAATGATTGCATATACCGGATTACTCCTGTATAGGGACAAGATTGAGACACCAATCCCTGCTAGTAAGGTGTTACCCAAATGGCGGCTCGATCAAGTGGATATTCCTTGGCAATAAGTGAATTATGATGTCTCCGATTATAGCAAAAGGTGCAGAGGCCACGCTCTTCCTTGAGGAATTGTTCGGGTTTCAGGTGATACGGAAACATCGTATTCCGAAAAGTTATCGGGTTCGCTTGCTTGATACTACACTCAGGCATAGAAGAACTATACGCGAAGCCCGACTTCTTAATGCAGCTAGACGAGCTGGTGTTCCTACTCCAATTGTATTTAGTGTCAATCCAGAGACAGCAACAATTATCATGGAATACATTGAAGGTAATCGGCTCAAGGAACATCTCGCCGAGTTATCCACTGATAGTCGTCAGATGACTCTTGGTGAAATTGGAAGGTCTGTTGCCCGCTTACATAAGAACCACCTGAGTCATGGTGATCTTACAACATCTAACATGATATTACATCCAAGCGGCAAGGTCTATTTCATTGATTTTGGATTAGCAGCGACAACACAGACTATCGAAGATTTCGGTACTGATATTCATCTTCTGCGGCAAGCATTATCTAGTACGCATTATTTGATATGGGAAGAATGTTATAGAGCATTCAAAGAAGGTTATCGAAGCACATTCGGTAGAGCCGCAGGCAAGGTCTTTCACAAAGTCGACGAAATTGAAAGCAGAGGTCGGTATATCATAGAAAGGATTAGGTGAATGAAAGATGATATCATCCCCTCTTCTCTTCGCCACATCGAGCAAACATAAATTCATTGAAGCACAGGCTATTTTGGGAAAGGTCGGTATAGCTGTAGAACAACATCCGCACAGACCCCCTGAACTTCAAGCAAATTCCTTAGAGGAAATCGCTCGTCATAGTTGCTTACAAATATTTCAAGAAGTCAGACGAACTGTTTTTGTCGAAGATGCAGGGATGTTCATCCATGAACTAAACGGCTTCCCTGGACCCTACTCTCATTATGTGCTAGACACGATTGGAAATGAGGGCATTCTAAAATTGATGAAAGGGGTTGATGATCGGAAAGCAGTATTTCGTAGTGCAGTAGCATTCGCGAGTCCTGGTCAGCCATGCAGGATTTTCATTGGGGAAACTATAGGGTACATCACAGAAGAACAACGTGGCACTCATTGGGGCTTTGACCCAGTTTTTGTGCCAACCGAGGGAGATGGTCGCACCTATGCTGAGATGAGGTCAGAGAAGAATAGGTATTCCCACAGGGCTCGCGCACTTGCGAAACTAGCAGAGTGGCTCAGTAAACATGATGCTCTAACCACTTAAAGGAGAATTCTTAAATAGCGTTGTTCTAACCAGCTGAACGACACTAACTAAACAGTGATTCGAATGGCAAGAATGCATACCTCAAAAAGAGGCAAATCCCATTCAACTAGACCGATTCGACTTGAGGTACCTGAATGGTGTACTCGAACCCCTGAAGAAGTTGTAGAACTAGTGATTAAACTATCCAAGCAGGGTCATCAACCTTCCAAGATTGGGCTATATCTACGAGACCAGTACGGGGTTCCTCTCTGTAAGGCTATCACAGGTAAAACCATCACGCAAATCCTCAAAGAGAATGATCAGGCGCTGAAAGTACCAGAGGATTTATTCCACCTTATCACTCGAGCCATCAATCTTCGCCGACATTTAGAAGAGGCTAGAAAGGACCTCCATTCTAGTTATGGACTCCGATTAATTGAAAGTAAAATCCGGCGCCTTGTCAAGTACTATCGCGGAAAAGGAGTTCTCCCCGCTGACTGGAAATATACTCCTTCAGAGGCTGCTCTTCTCATTCGGTAGACCTTCTCTCGTTTGAGAGAATTCTTATAGAAGCTTCTTCGAGTTATACTCAAGCTAGAAGAGTCTTTCAAGAAGGCGCTGGCACGATTTTGGCTGATTTCATTGACAAAGAATCTAGAACGTTTCTTAGAACTTGCGGATGCGGCGGCTGGGTATATCGATGATTGGATTAGTGCCAAAGAACAGATTTTTGTAACTTCGCACCTCGACTCGGATGGGCTCTCCGCTGCAGGAATCATTGGAGCAGCATTACATCGACGAGGAGCATACTTTCAGTTACGAATCATTCGTCAACTCGACCGCGCCTACCTATCTAATATTTCTACAGAAGGTCCTAGACGCTATATTTTCAGTGATCTTGGAAGCGGTCAATTACATCATATCGAATCAGCTCTAATAGATGCGCCAACAGTAATTCTAGATCATCATCCACCTTCTATCAAGAACACTTCCAAAAATATCCGACAGGTGAACCCGCATCTCTGTGGCTTTGATGGGACTCATGAGATATCTGGTGCTGGTGTGGCTTACTTGGTTGCTAGACATCTGGGTGCATCCAATGAGGATTTGGCTGCATTAGCAGTAGTCGGTGCTATCGGTGATGTTCAAGATAGGGGTGAAAAACATACTCTGCTAAGCTTGAATAAGGATATCATTGTCGAAGATGCAGTGGCAGCAGATGTCCTTGAAGCAGCAACCGATATCCGCGTGTTTGGACGGGAAACTCGTCCGATACACAAAGCCCTGCAGTATACTAGTGACCCTTTCATACCTGGTATTAGCAACGATTCAGAGGGGGCCCTTTCCTTTCTATCTGATATTGGGATTGAACTAAAAGATGGTGATCGCTGGCGTACCATCGCATCATTGTCGAAGGAGGAGAAACGTCAACTCAATACGGCTCTAATAACTTACATGTTGAAAAGAAATATACCTGCCCGGGAAGCTCAGTCAATCATAGGACGGGTCTATACTCTTAAACGGGAGAATCCGGGCAGTTTCCTGAGAGATGCTAGAGAGTTCTCTACTCTTCTCAACGCGTGCGGTCGTTCGGATCAAGGCGGAGTGGGTGTTGCTATCTGTATGGGTGATCGTGGAAGTTTGTACCGAAAGGCTGAAGCTATTCTTAAAGAACACCGCCGTCAACTGGCAGAAGGTCTTTCTTGGCTTGTTGAAGATTCAGGTTCTGTTGAAAGTCGGCGGCTCCTCCAAACGTTCCATTCGCGTGACAAAATTACGGAAACCCTCGTTGGTTCGATAGCTAGTATGGCTCTCTTTTCACGGATTTTAGATTGGACAAAGCCAGTGATTGCCTTTGCCTTTACTACAGATGGCCGTGTTAAGGTATCAGCCCGGACCACTCAATCCGTAATAAAATCAGGTGTCCATCTAGGTGAAATCATGCGTCTAGCATGTGAGGAAATCGGTAGCGGCTCAGAGGGTGGTGGTCACAGTATCGCTGCAGGAGCCACAATACCCAGAGGATCAGAGGAGCGGTTTCTCGAAATCGCCGAACGACTACTTGCTAAGCAGCTGGGTCAGACGAAAGAAGTCCCCCCACCTAGTGAAGGAGCATAAGCTGAGGAAACTTATAAATAGCTGAGCCCAGTTCCTGCACCTTCACCACTCCGATTAAAATAACCATAACTAGTGAATCTGTAATGAGTCGTTCATCTCGTGTTCGTGATAAATGGCGAGAGAAGCGCTGGTACACAATAATTGCGCCTTCCTCTTTCGGCAACATCGGAATAGGGGAAACACCAGCTGGAAGTCCAAAACACCTTGTTGGAAGAAGAATCGAAACAACACTCTACGCTATTTCTGGTGATTTCAACCAAATTCACATCAAACTCTATTTCCAGATAAACGAAGTGAAAGGTGAAAACGCATACGCCCATTTCGCTGGTCACGACTTCACTCGCGATTATCTTCGAAGCCTCGTTCGAAGGGGAAGCAGTCGTATTGACGGAATCTTTGATGTGACGACAAAGGACGGTTATCGCCTCCGAATATATGCAATTGCGTTTCCGGTGCGGCGCGCGAAAACCACTCAACAATCAGCCATTAGAAAGATTATGCAGGAAATCGTGATGAAGCGCGCGTCAGATTTAACGTTTGACGCATTCGTTCAAGAGTGTGTCCTAGGCAAGATTGGTAGTGATATCTACAATCGAGCAAAGATAGTTTTCCCCCTAAGGAAATGCGAAATCAGAAAGAGCAAACTACTTGCAATGCCAACGGTAGAATCTCACGATTGATAGCGCGCGAATATTGCAAGACTTTACAGAAAGACTACCCTCCGTGGATTGGAGGGATAACATCTCGTTGTCCCTCGTTTCTGCCCTCGCTCTGGGGTGCTTTCGTAAACGTTTCACGCCGACTAAAAACAGAAATATTGAAAAAAGAAGCAATAAGGCTTATTAATGACGAATACTGATTTAAGTCTGGTTGGGCTAATATGTTTGCACGAACACTTCAGAGTCAGGGATTCTGGAAAGCAAGATCAACTGAAAACGGAAAAGGACGACGGGTATTCCTGAAACATGATCTCTACCTAGGCGGTATCTATGTCGAGGTCATGAACAAAGTTGCGATTGTGCGGATTCATGAGCTAGGTCTCGTACGGGTCTTTAAGAGGGCAAAAGCCCTACGGGTTTTCTTAGCTGAACTTGAAGCAATGAAGGGTCGCCTTGCGGTCGAGTCGCCACCGTTGGGTGCTCTTGTTCATCTTTCTGACGAATAGAAGGTAATACCTCTCAGATTGTCGTTCCTGAAACTATGAAAAGCTATTTCAGCAGCTGGAAGCACTAGTTATTGTATCGTAATCGTCGTATATCATCAAATTGATTCTATGTGGTCCAGTTGCCCAAGATTCTTCGAGAGCGTAACGTTGTCAAGAAAGATTGGAGAAAAGTCAAACTCCGAATAGCGCTTTGTTATCCAAATGTGTATGCAGCAGGAATGACAAGTCTAGCGACGCATCTTCTCTATTACTTGTTCAATCGTCGAGATGATGTTGCTTGTGAGAGGGTTTTCTATGAGGCGAATGAAGTACCCTATTCTTTGGAATCAAGGCAACCACTATCACGTTTTGATATTGTTGCATTTTCTCTCCAGTTCGAAGTGGATTACACTCATGCGGTGGAGATGTTGCTCCGCTCTGGTATTCCTCCTTTGGCAGCTGAGCGTCGTCGACCTTGGGTTATTGCAGGTGGCCCTTGTGCAATGGAAAATCCTTTCCCTATGCTTCCCTTTGTTGATGTCTTTCTTATCGGTGACTTGGAACCAGTATGCGATTCGCTCTTGGATGCTTTGATTCAAGCGAAATCACAAACAGAACTTGATTCCTTGTTAGGTGAGGTGTTCTTTCTTTCAGGGCGTAATAAAGCGCAACGAGCTATCATATCCAACCTTGATGAGGCGCCACATTCAACTTGTCAAGTACTTCCCGAGCCTCCCTATCCCTCAACTATGGAACCTGCATTTGGGCGAAGTCTCCTAGTGGAAGTTTCGCGAGGGTGTAACCGGCGCTGTAATTTCTGCCTAACTAGCTACCAAAACAGCCCCTGCCGAGAACGTAGCTTGACCACACTCGAGAACATCATTGACGAGGGAGTATACTGCACCGGAGTTGAAAAAATAGCACTAATTGCTTCAGGCATAACTGATTACTCACAATTTGGTAGTCTGATAAACTCCATTCTCTCTAGAGGTCTACATCTCTCAATTCCAGCACTCCGAGCTGATTTAGCTGATTTATCTATTCTTGAAATGATATCTCAAGGGGGTCAACGAACCTTGACCCTTGCACCAGAGGCTGGCTCACAAGGACTACGCGATATCTTAGCAAAAGGGATTCCCGACATAGATTTCAACAATATCATGGAAGCGGCAATCAAATCAGGATTCAATATGTTCAAGCTTTACTTCCTAATTGGTTTACCTACGGAAACAGAAGAAGACATCACAGCGATATCAAAATTCAGCAAAAACCTTCAAAAAATATCACCACAGCGTCATAGACTCCACGTCAGTGTTTCACCGTTTATTCCCAAGCCACATACTCCCTTCCAATGGTTTGGCCTCACACCACTACCTATATTGAAGAAGCGACTATCGAAGCTCAAAAAGGAACTTCGCGTTGGTAGAATGAAATTAGATTTGGCAAATCCACGATGGAGTGTTATTCAATCTGCCCTTTCAAAGGGAACATCTGATTTAGCACCCTTGATTCTTGCTGTAGCACAAGAAGGACGGCAAACGGCGGGAACGTGGTTTCATGCTGCAAAAGAACTTGGAATAAACCTAGAAACTCTGGCGACAAAGCAGCTCTCCACTCAGGACTCGTTACCATGGGAAATACTGGATGTAGGGATTGAACGCAATACTTTATTGCGTAGGTTCAGGAAATTAGCTTGAATGTTAGCAAGATGGGTGAACATGTTGGTAAAAGAAAAAAGCAAGGCACGTAGAATACAAGATGGTGAAAGACAGGCTCCAGAAACAGAAAGGCAGGATTCGAAGGCTGATCAATGGCAAGAATTTCGAAGACGATTCCCTCATCTCGCAACAGAGCTTGAAGCTTCACAATCTCGTGTACGTATTGACGGAGTACGCTGGGAGGATGCTGATCAAACACCAGCAGATGTCTCACCCTCTCATGGAAAGCTAGCGGGCTATTCACCTGATCCGATTGATTTCATTCGTCGATGCGAAACGAAAGAACAAGCACTTGAAATCATCGCCTTCTTAGAGAAAAGAAAGGAAATCGATGCAGCCTATGCAGAATCCCTAAGGCATCAGCTACAAACCCGTGGTCTTCAGAGCTTTGGATCAAGAAAAACATGGGGATATTACGAGCGGGAAGGCTAACAACTAATGAGTAGCTGCTGCAGCTACTATGCGAATCACATCATTGGCTTGAAGCTCGTAACTTTCACTTAATCGCTTCTTAGTTCTAGCATCTAAGGCGTGGATGAATGTTTCACCTAAATCGGTATGTATTTTGTAAGCAAGTTGCTTTGTCGTTGTACCTTGAGGCACCAGATAAACATCTGGAAGTACGTTTCCGTCATGGTCGCATAGCTTCCCAATATCTTCTACCGGATAGACTGGGATTAAGTGGAGCACATCGAAAACAATTGTGTTAACAACACGTTGTACACCCGTTGATCCGTATTGATTCAGTATTTCTTGTTGTAATCGTTCAAGTTGTTGCTTTTCAGTCTCGCTAAGAGCTTCAGATTGAAGGATTTTAAAACACGAATCGCCTGGCTGATATTCTATGACGCCTTTCTCTCCCAGTGTTCGAAGAGCAAACTCGCTTGCTGCGCTGCAAGGGATAATCTGGTAACCAGATAATTGTTGAAGCTTTTCCAAATGAGCTGATGCTTGTGGCCGGTCCACTTTATTCGCTGCTATTACCATAGGCTTAGCATGACCTCTAAGAACTTGGGCGAAGGAATATAGATCCGAGTCCGACCAGCTTGTAGGCTTTGTTTTTAATTTAGATTCTTGCAGTGCTGCGCGAATCGTCTTTTCCTCAATATTCAGTCCAGAGAGCTTCTCTGCTAGAAGGCTGCTGATGTTGAGTCTTTCAGTTTCTGCACGTCTTGATATACGTCGCCAATCTCGCTGAATAATCTGTACAATCCACATCGCGATTTCCCGTTCTAGGAACTCTACATCTTTCCGTGGATCCCACGAGCCAGGTTCAACATCACGACCCTCTGCGTCAAGTGACCCAGAAGCATCAACAACATGAATGAAAGCGTCAGCGCGGCGTAATTCGTCAAGGAATTGGTTTCCTCGACCGCGCCCGGTGTGGGCGTCTGGAACTAGCCCTGCAACATCCAGCATATCTACTGGTACAAATCGTGTTCCCTCACGACACACTGAGTTATTTGGATTGTCTTGCACTCCAAACTCTTTACACACACAATCAATCCTAACAAAGGCGGTGCCTGGATTCGGCTCGATTGTCGTGAAAGGGTAAGCACCGATTTTCGCTGCAGTGCGACAAGCCGCATTGAGGAATGTCGATTTTCCGCTACTCGGTTTGCCTACAATACCAACGAGCATAATACTAACCTATTACCGTAATATGGTGTGACCATAAGATAAATCAAATGATTTTTCTTCATTGAAACATCAAATCCATTTCAGGTGAAAAAAATGGCACGAAAGGGTCGAGTCTTGGTAACAGATCCCGTTCATAAAAACGCTATATCCCACATGAAAACATCAGGGCTAGATGTTACGGTTCGTACTGACGTTTCCGCTGAGGAATTGAAACAAATCATCAGTGAATATGATGCAATTGTCGTTCGAGGGCGTACAAAGGTAACAAGTGAGGTAATTACAGCTGGTCAGCGACTGAAGGTTATTGGGAGATCCGGTGTGGGATTGGATAATGTTGACCGTGCGGCAGCCAAAGAGCGTGGTATTCACGTAGTAAATTCTCCTGAAGGGCCTTCAGTGTCTGTCGCAGAGTTGGCTTTTGCCCTGATGTTCAGTGTTCTTCGTAGAGTGGCATTCGCAGATCAGGGAATGAGGGCGGGTAAGTGGTTGAAGAAAGCCTGTAAAGGTAACGAGTTGAAGGGAAGGACACTTGGTATCATAGGGTTTGGGTTTATTGGTGAAGAAGTAGCAAAACGAGCTCTAGCCTTTGGGATGAAAGTGTTTGCCTTCGATATACTTCCAGATCGCATTGAAGTGATTAAAGCAATTGGGGCAGAATATATGCCACTCAAGGATTTGATTGCTAATTCCGATATTCTATCAGTTCATGTGCCCTTGAACCCGAAAACTAAGGGTCTAGTTGGGGCAGCCGAAATTTCTACGATGCGAGACGGAGCAATAATAATCAACACATCTAGAGGAGGCATTGTGGATGAGAAAGCGCTTTACCATGCTCTAGTCTCTGAGAAACTAGGTGGCGCAGGGTTAGATGTGTTTTCTGAAGAGCCGCCATTTGAAAACGAACTCCTCCGGAAAATAATCGCGCTCCCTAATGTGGTAGCAACACCGCATATCGGGGCACAGACCATAGAAGCCGAACTTACTAACTCGATGATAATAGCAGAGAAAATTCTGAAGCATCTAAAATAACGAGCTGTGCAATGTTCCCCGAAGATTTTTATAGTGATTGGCGGTTCGCTAACTCCAACTGCCTTCCTATTGGGAGGTTAATGGCTTAGCTTCCTTTGATGCAGTTATTTCCCATACCTAGCGGAGATGTAGAACCAATGTACAAATATGTTGGAGAGCTGTACGCGCGTCACGAAAAAAACCTGAAAGAACTGATGTGGCAGCGCTTAATCAAGTGGCGGAAGCAACCTGCTACAATTCGTGTCGATCGTCCCACTCGCATTGACCGAGCTCGCCAGATAGGCTATCGGGCTAAACAAGGCTACATCACTGTGCGTCAGAGAATTACTCGGGGTTCAAGACGAAAACCTCGTCCTACAATGGGACGGAAACCAAAGAAAATGGGAACAGTAAAGATTACTCCTGGTAAGAGTAGGCAATGGATAGCAGAAGAACGCGCTGCTCGTAAATATCCAAATCTTCGAGTTATCGGCTCTTACTGGATAGCTGAAGATGGTAAATACATCTGGCATGAAATAATCTTTGTAGATCCTGCACATCCCGTAATCAAAGCTGATTCTCGCATTAATTGGGTCTGCGACCCTGTACATAGAGGTCGCGTGTTCCGAGGGTTAACGCCAGCTGGAAAGACATCGAGAGGGCTACGAAAACACGGAACTGGTGCTGAGAAAATTCGACCAAGTATTCGTGCTCATCAGCGACGTGGTAAGTAGAATTATTATTGAATGAACTTGAAGGGAGGGATATGCTGGTGCCAGAACCTGGGCTAACCAGCTTCTCAGCTAATACCTTTGTACATGCCACTGAGAGCGAGGAAAAAGTTCTAAACGCGATTAAAACACTCCTTAACGAGGAAGTGTGGGAAGCTGCTCAGGTCAAACGTAAATTATTGAAAGGGCATTTTCAAAACCCTCTGATAAGATTCACAGTCACATTACATGACCGATCATTTATCGCTCAAACATTGCAATTCATTGGCACTCAAATTTCTACATTAGACCGAAAATATCTGCGACAGAATCTTGATTTACATTATGATGGCAAGAGACAATTATTCCTTCGGTTCGACAAGCAAGCGGCTGCTCAAGGTGCCCTCCGGTTTATTAAGCAGGGAGACTCAATACGGTGCTCTGTGAAATTTTCAGGTCAACACTTTAACATTAATACTCTACGAGAGCTATGTCAAAGGTTCAATCTACTTTAAGGGCGGTTTAGAATGCCATTCTATGATTTCCACGTCCGTCTAATGAAACCGACGATTACTGCTTCTTTGAGTAGATTCTGTACCATCGCCCAGAAGCTAGGATATTCAGGCTTGGCTGTTGAAACAACAACAAAATTTCCAGAAAAACTATGTGAAGGCTACCTGTTATTCCGACGGCTAACTCTTTCACTTCCAAATGCTTCTCGGTTGAAATTTCACGCGAAAAAGAACCGGAATAAAACCGATCTTCTCGTAATCCAAGGTAACACGAAACCCATTTGTCTGGCAGCGTCATCCGTATCTGATGTTGATATGGTTATGTTTCGTGACATCAAAGACTTTGGAGTGGTAGATTCTCTGGTCGCTAGGTCTCTCGCCAATGAAGATATGCCAGTCGAGGTTTGCCTAAAGGGACTCATTCAGTCCTACGGGCCAGATCGGTCCCGGTTAATGCGGTCAATGGCTACCGCTATGGAGCACTTTGTAAGGGCTAAATGTGTTATCATTACTACAAGTGGTGCCACCGCTCCCCTTGAACTTCGGGCACCAAGAGATCTCATCGCTCTCACTTTCCTTGCCAATATTCCTGAAGATGTTGCCAAACAGAGTATGTTTGACAATGCTTGCGCGTTGGCAGAGGTGATTAAACGTCGCGTTACATCATGACAAGCAGAAACCAAACGTAGGAGAAATCAAGACTGAGATCTAAACATCGATATCTCGTGGTTCGGATAATCACTGAAGACAACTCTCCACCAGAAGGGAAGTTTCGAGAGGCAATCTGGCAGCAACTCCAACAAATCTACGGTGAATTAGGTGTCAGTCGTATTGGTTTTTGGGTTATGAGTTATCATCCCGAACATCATTTCTCTATAATTCGTTGTCAACACAACCAGGTTCGTGAATTGCGAGCAGCCTTAGCAACTATCAAACAAATCGGTCATACTCCTCTTCTCCTGCAGGTGGTAGGGATTAGCGGCACTATTCGGAAAGCGAAAACTCTACTGCCAAACAAGTGAAATGACCTTAACCTTGATCATTGGCAAACACCGATTCTATGTTCAGCAACGAAGTACCACAATGAAAACATCTGCTACTATCATTGCGAGAACCATGCCAAAAGAGATATAGTCAATGATTTGACCTATATTATCTGGGGGCTCAGTGAAGCCAGCCGCTCCAGACTGAGCCAATCGGCTATGACGAGCTCGCGACGAGCAGAGAGCCCTCGCTTTTTCGATATTGTTAGCCACGAATACGTATTGTCACTTCATGAAGCTGCTCTTTTATTAGCTGATATGCTCTCATACTATGTCTTCCATCTCGTGAAACCCCATCGATAATCCATGTGCAAGGATTATACGTCATAAACTCTATATCATGTCCCGAGGGGTGAGGTGGTGCTGGATGAGAATGAAATATCGCAACTAGGTCTAGATTATTCAACGAGGCGGTCGTCAAGATACGATATTGGTGTTCGGGATCAATGGCAAATGATGAAGAAGATTGGGCTATGTTCTCCATTTCTACGACTTGGATAACAATGGCTGTGTTATCATCTTCTCTAAATGTACCCAACAATAAAGCGCAACCTTCGAAAGGACCAGCACGGCGCCGAACGGCGTAGAGCTTTTGTCGTTGGGCCCTTGTGAGTTGGATTGTATGTACTTTCTGTGTCATCGAGTGCAGCCCAGCAAAAGGCTTAAATGCTTCTCACCTTTTGAGTTTTCGCATCCCCGCTTGAGCAGTGATCAATGAGGCAAAAATGTATGTCTCAAAAAACTCGTGAACGGAAACATATGCGGCGCACGATGATAATTAGCAGCGCTGCCATCGCATTTATCGCGATATTAGCTGGACTAATTCGATTACGACTCGGTCCCATAGCTGGGATAGTTGATTTCCTAGGACCAGTAATAACTGGTGTAATTAGTATTGTGTTACTGACACTTCTGTTTATTGGTTTGGTCTTGCTCATTGGCAACTTACGGAATTTGTATGGAGAATCAGCTGGCTGGTTTGACGTAATCATCCTTTGGGTGTTAGTCACAATATTAGCGGCAATACTATTCGGCGCTCCAGTTGCACTTCTAACTGGTCTTCTATGTATTGGCTTCGTATACTATCTTCACCTTGCTCAGGACTAGTTCAGAGCAAGACTTAAAACTGGTACTCCTAAACGGCACATCAGCTAGCAAGTTGAATACCCTAAAACATGAGGACAATAATCCTCCTCCCCATTATGATTGGAGGAACCGTTTGTGATTGGCTCTGGTCCGAGTTATGATAGCGCTTTAACCTTATTTAGCCCTGATGGACGTCTCTTTCAGGTTGAATATGCACTGGAAGCAGTTCGGAAAGGCACAACCGTTGTTGGAATAAGGTGTAAGGATGGGGTAGTCCTCGCTACAGAAATTCGCCTCGTTCCACTTCAGGAGCGAGCATTAAATGAAAAACTCTTCGAGATTGATGAATCTGTTGGTGCACTGGTATCTGGCTTATCAGCGGATTCCCGGAACTTAATGGCTCATGCAAGAACACTTGCCCAAATTCACCGCTTGACATTTGGTGAGGCAATTCCAGTGCAGACATTGACAAAGAAGTTCAGTGATTACATACAAACCTTTACCCAGAGAGGTGGTTTACGACCTTTTGGGGTTCAGGTGTTGTTTGCAGGGGTTGACAATGCACCGAGACTTTTTGTCACAGATCCTATCGGCTCATTCTGGAGTTACAAAGCTTATTCACTAGGACGGAAAGCGGATCAAGTTATCGAGATTCTAGAAAAGGAGTATCATCCAAATCTGACGGTGAAAGATGGGCTGATCCTGTCAGCGAAGGTTTTGATTCAGACTGCGGATTCTACATTAACTCCTGAACGTCTAGACATGGCAAAAATTACTGAAAAACGAAAACGTTTCACCCGTTTGGACAGGAAAGCAGTCCTGAAGTTAATAGATCAAAGTTAGAAGAAGGAGTGTGGTATGTGTGTCAGGGTCTGGTGGTATGCGTGGTGATAAACGTGTTGATCTTGGTGATGCGGCTCTCGCCAAATTGGAAATACATGGCATGCAGTTCGAAATAATCGTTGACCCGAAGTTGGCATGGCGTTTTAAACAAGGGGAAGCTGTAGACATACGAGACATACTTCAGGGGGAAACTATCTTTGAAGATGCTCTCAGGGGGCGTAAGGCAACAAAGGATGATCTTGAGCATGTTTTCGAAAGTACTGATGAAATTGCGATAGCACGACGAATTCTCATTGATGGCTCTTTGCAGTTAACTACTGAACAGCGAAGGGAGTTTGTTGAAAAACGTCTCCGGCAAGTAATCGATATTATTACTCGTAATTGTATCAATCCAAAGACAGGTCTTCCGCATCCACCCGCGCGTATTGAGGCTGCCATAGATGAGGCTAAAATTACTGTTGATTCCCGTCGTTCTGCTGAAGAACAGGTTAGTGACATTGTAAAGGCTCTTCAACCAATCATCCCAATTCGAATGGAGCTTCAAAGGGTGGCCATTAAAGTTCCACCAGATTTTGCAGCCAAGTCAGTTGGAGTTGTTAAGCGATTTGGCAGAATAACAAAGGAAGAATGGCAGCGGGATGGTTCGTGGATTGCGATAATTGAAGTACCTGGCGGATTACGTGGCCAGCTAATTGATGAGCTTAATGCGCTTACAAGGGGTCGCTCCGAGATAAAGATACTCAAACAGGAAGAAAGTGAATGAGGAATGAATATCATTGACAACACATGTTAAGCCACAAGATCTTGTGGTTCCAGGACAACTACTCGCTAAGGGCGATTACCATTGTGGTGATGGCACCTATAAAGAACATGAAGAAGTCTTCGCCTCAGTTGTAGGCATTGCTAAAGTGAAAGGCAACCTCATCTTCGTTGTTGCACTTCAAGGGCGATACAATCCTAAACCACGGGACATCGTGATTGGCAAAATTATTGAAATCACCATGAATGGGTGGTTAGTCGACATCAGTTCAGCCTATCCTGCAATGCTGACTGTTATGCACGCTCTGAGTAGACGAGACGCCACTCGAGCTTCCGATGACCTCCAACGGTGGTATGATGTTGGCGATACCGTGATTGCTGAAATCGTTGCAGCAGATAGAACGCGTGATCCACTACTGACCACACGAGGTCGAGGTCTTGGTAAATGCCGCGGTGGCACAATCATTGAGATAACTCCTACACGAGTTCCTCGTTTAATCGGTCGTAAGGGTTCGATGATTAGTATGCTCAAGTCAGAGGTAAAATGCGACATAGTTGTAGGTCAAAATGGAGTCATATGGATAAAAGGCGATCCTAATCATGTTGTTATTGCGATTGAGGCAATTCGGCAGATAGAGCGGGAGGCTCATACTAGCGGGCTCACAGACCGTGTCCGGGAAGTCATCATTATGAAGCTCGCTGATAAAAGAAGGTGAAAGGAATTGAACGAGACTGATTCGGTAGAAAAGGAAAAATTATTTGATGATAAAGGCTTACGCCTTGACGGGCGGCAAGTTGATGAACTCCGTCCCTTAAAATTAGAGGTTGGTAGTCTAAGTCGAGCAGATGGCTCAGCATACATTGAACATGGGAGAAACAAAATTCTAGCAGCTGTTTATGGTCCACGTGAACTCCATCCCCGACACCGGGCTATTGCTGATCGTGCGCTGCTTCGTGTAACTTATCGTATGGGAACATTTTCTGTAGGAGAACGGAAGAGGCCTGCCCCAAGTCGTCGAGAACACGAAATCTCGATGGTAATACGGCAGGCATTAGAGCCAATGTTATTTTTGGAAATGTATCCTCGAGCTGCCATTGATGTGTTCATTCAAGTATTAGAGGCTGATGGAGGCTCACGATGTGCAAGCACAACAGTGGCTTCTGTTGCTCTCGCTAATGCGGGTATTCCTATGCGAGGAATAGTAACAGGCTGTGCGGTAGGTAAGGCTGGTGGTAAACTCCTGGTTGATTTGAGCGACCTTGAAGACAAGGTTGGTGAAGCCGATGTACCAATCGCAATGGCTTACGGGCGCAGCAAATACACACTTCTCCAGATGGATGGAAAACTCTCAAAGGAGGAACTAGCAAAGGTGCTGGAAATGGCTGAAGGCGCATGCGAGGTAATATATGAAAAGCAGCAGAAAGTACTCCGAGAGGGTTTCTTACAAATTCGAGAGGAGATTAGCGAGTCAGAAGAACCAGATGTTGATGATATTGAAGCTGATACGGAGTCCTCTGATAGCGATTGAGGGAGAATAATGAAAACGGATATCATTTCTGAAATCGAACGAGAACGAATGAATGAATTGCTTCAAGCAGGAAAGCGGATAGATGGTAGAGGTTTTGACGACCTCCGTCCAATCAAGATTGTACCTAATATCGTTTCAAAGGCGGAGGGCTCTGCTGAAGCTTGGTTAGGTGATACACGAGTAATTGCTGGGATGAAAGTTAGCATAGGACAACCATTTCCTGATACTCCTGATGAGGGTGTTGTCATTACATCTGCTGAACTATCACCTATCGGTTCACCTACTTTTGAACTAGGTCCACCTGGTGAGCAGGCAATCGAGTTAGCTCGTGTAGTGGATCGGGGAATACGCCATTCCAGCTGCATACAACGAACCAATCTATGTATTGCAAAGGGTTCTCATGTCTATCTCCTCTTTGTTGACCTCTACATCCTAGCGGATCATGGTAATCTAATTGACGCCTGTTCACTTGCAGCTGTTTCAGCATTGCTGACTTCAAAAATACCAAAAGTCGAAATCGACGAAGAGGGAAATGCTAGTGTATTAGAGGAGTTCAAACCACTTGAAATGGCGGCTCCGCCATTTACTGTGACATTTGCAAAAATCAATGACAGTGTTGTTGTCGATCCTCTGGCAATTGAAGAGGCTATAATGTCATCACGTCTCACCATTACGATTGACGGGGATGACACTATATCCTCCATGCAGAAAGGTGGTTCAGGACCGCTTACTCGTCAAGAAATCCTAGACTGTGTAGAACGAGCGTGCCAAATAGTTAAAAAGGCTAGGGGCACGCTCCCTACACGATGAAACTGTTTGAGACGTGATTTTAATGGGACGCACTAAGAAAGCTGGACGAGCAGGGCGCTTCGGTGCACGTTATGGTTCAACGGTTCGCCGGCGAGTTGCGAAAATAGAAGAAGTTGAGAAGGCACTGCATAAATGTCCCAGCTGTCAAACAAAGGCAGTTCGCCGCGTTTCAACGGGGATTTGGAAATGCCGCAAATGTGACCATACTTTCACTGGTGGGGCCTACAGCCCAGCAACAGATGCACAGAAAATCTTGCGGTCCTTACGTGAACGATCTGTGAGACGTTGAACGGCTTGATTGTTATCGGAACGACACGAAAGCCCTCTCAGCGGATTAGAAGCTTTGCGAAAGAACTTGTCAGAGTTATCCCCCGCGCAGCCCGATTGACTCGCGGGAAACAGAGTTTAATCGAGTTCTGCGAAGAAGCACGTTCCCAAGGTGCGTCACGTGTCATTCTGATTGGCGGATATCATGGTAATCCAGGTCGACTGATATTCCTCCAGTATTCACAGGATGAGTGGTTGTTCCAACCCCCCCTAATTTTCACCAAGTCTGTAATTTTACTACGGCAGAAGAGACAGCAACCGATTCCAAAATCCAAGGTCCTCTATGTCGTTCAGGACACTGATAGAGATAAATTAAATGCAGAAATCATTGCCCGCGCCCTAGGAGTTACCTTTGTAGAACGTGAAGCATTGTCTACTGGTAAGCCGGGCGTCGCCCTCTTGTTAGTGGCGCTTCACCAGAGTTCAGTCCTTGAATTCCTTTCCCTCCAGGATAGCCAACCCGTAGGACCGACTCTGTATGTTCGAAACATATACAGAAAGCCGCGAGGAGATTGGAAACGATGGTAGACAAGAGCCCCAATCACTTGACGGAAAGAGGAGCACTCCCTTTCTGGCTAAAAATAAGCATCTCAAGCCACACGGAGGAAACAAATAAGGCGTTACTAGCAATGCTTCAGCCAGAGTTTGATGCGATAGATTCAAAAAGAGTTAGACTGCAGGTAACGCCTACCCGAAACCAGCTAGAATTCCACCTTGCCGCCAAAGATGTGAAGGCGTTACGTGCGGCCTCAACATCTCTACTACGCCTGTTTATGGTGGCGGAGGGTGTATTACACTTAACAATGATACAAACTAGTGGTGAGGAAAGCCATGAGTGAAGATATTCCGCCTCAAGTCCGTCAACAAGTTGAACGTATCCAACAAGTGCAAGAGCGTCTTCAATTCGTGCATGCTGCTTTGCACCAAATCAAACAACAACTCGCCGAAATAAACATCGCACAGAAACAGCTTATAGCGCTCGCTGAAGACGCAGTCGTATACCAGATGGCAGGCTCCCTCCTTTTCAAGACTACCAAGGAGAAGGCTACAAAAACCTTAGAAGAACAGGCTGAAGCGCTTACGGTTCGTCAAAAATCACTTGAAAAACAGGAAAAAACACTCAGTAAACAATACGAGACGCTTCAAGAAACTCTCCGTGGAATGCTAGGCGTTAGTGGAGGCCCCGCTCCTGCAGGGTAGATTATTATGAAAAACGGAGCTTCCATTCACAGTTTCATTGATGTGTGAACGCCCGTTGAAATTACTTGATACTTCTCAATTCCTCACAGAACTTTTAAAAATTTCAAAGAAGCCAATCGCGCTAATTCTTCATCAGAGCGCGGATCCAGATGCGATTGGTAGTGCGGCAGCACTTTCAACACTGCTTAAGATGAAGTCAGATGCAAAGTGTACGCTTTTCGCAGAGAGCCTAAATCGTAGTGCAAAGAAAATTGCTGAATCTTTTAATTTGGTTATTGCCCCCGCAGAAGAGTTAGCTAACTACTCTATTGTAATACTTGTCGATTTGAATAATCTAGATCAAATAGGCACCTTAGCTGAATACTTTCCCAAAGGCGATTGTACTGTTTTCTGTATCGATCATCATGTTTTCCATCAAAAATTATCTCAATTAGCAGATTATGTGTTACATGATGATAAAGTTCGATCAACTGCAGAACTTGTACTCAAGATTTGGTTGGAGAGTGGTATCTCTATGCCTCCAAATATTGCCAAGCTTCTTGCGTGCGCGGTTGTATATGACAGCAGGCATTTCGGTAATGCTCTGAGTAGTACATTTGAACACTTCATCATCCTGTTAAGGCATGGTGCAGACTACTCAGAAGTGCGTAACTTGCTTCACACGCCTTTGGACAAGTCAGAGCGTATAGCTCGACTTAAAGCGGTTCGACGAATCGTTGTATATGACGAATTCAACCTACTCATCGCCGTTACCACGATAGGTTCATACGAAGCCAGTGTCTGTCGGGCTCTCATTAGTGTAGGTGCTGACGTTGCCATAGTCTGTGCTATGAAAAAAGACGAAGTACGGTTGAGTGCACGTTGCAAACCTAACGTAGAGCTTGATTATGGGTTGGATCTCGCAAAACATGTAATGGAACCTCTGGGGGAAATAATTGGAGGTTCTGGTGGTGGTCATCCAACTGCAGCTGGGGCGAATGGAAGAGCAGATAGCGAACACGCTCTTGGACTCGCTGTGCAACTCTTGCGCAAAGAACTTAAAGCTAGGTCTAAGTCGGACTCGTCAAGTGATAAGCCATCTATTGGGTGATAGCCAGTGAGCATCGAAATAAATCACCTCTCTTTCTCTTACCGAGGCTCTAAAACAAAGGTATTAGATGATATTACTCTCTCATTTCCTCGAGGACATTTTGTAGGTCTCGCTGGCCCAAGTGGCTGCGGAAAGACTACTCTCGCACGTTGTTTAAACGGTCTTATCCCACACTTCTATCCTGGAGAGATGGTTGGAGATGTTATTATTGATGGTTGGAATACCCAAGAACATGCCGCACATGAGCTTGCGCAGAAGGTAGGGTTAGTCTTTCAAAACCCTGAAAATCAGTTGGTAGCACCAAACGTGGAAAGAGAAATTGCTTTTGGTCCAGAAAATCTGGGTGTACCACGTCAAGAGATTCGCCGGCGGGTTGAAGACCTCATCCGTCTAATTCGATTGGAGGAAATCCGTGATAAGGCACCGTTTGAACTCAGTGGTGGAGAACAGCAACGGGTTGCAATAGCAGCCACCCTTGCGCTTCAACCTGAAGTTCTTGTGCTTGACGAGCCAACATCTAATCTTGATCCACTTTCAGCGTTTGAGGTGCTCCAACTGCTTCATCGACTCAATCGTGAAAACCAGTTGACTGTAATTCTAATAGAACACCGACTTGAATTGGTGGCACCTCTTGCACAAGAACTCGTCATTCTTGATGGTGGCTGCGTTGTTGCTGGCGGACCCACCCGTGAAGTTCTCATGGACGACAAAGTTGCAGATGTTGGTGTTTCTATCCCCAAAATTGTACAATTAGTCAAACAGCTTAACCATCCAAGACTTCAGGCAGTGTGTCCCCTCTCCGTCGACTCGACTGTGAAGGCAATTCTAGAGGAGTTGGAAAAATGATTCTCTTTGATGGTGTATGGTTTGGTTATACTCCTGATCGTACTATTCTCCATGATATTTCCGTTGAGATATCACCAGGCGAAGTCGTGGCTTTAATGGGGGAAAACGGAGCAGGTAAAACGACTTTGGTCAAGCATATCAATGGACTTCTGAAACCTAGTCGAGGAACCGTCTTCATTGATGGGGTAGATACGCGCACTACTTCTACAGCAGCTCTAGCACATAAGGTAGGTTTTGTATTCCAGAATGCAGATCACCAACTTTTCGCCGATACTCTTGAAGGAGAAGTCGCATTTGCACTTCGTAACCTAGGCTTTCCAGAAGGTGAGGTTGACGAGCGGGTTTCAAGATACTTAGAACAATTTGATCTGACTCGTTATAAGGAACGGTCTCCCTTTCTGCTTAGTGGCGGTGAAAGAAAGCGCCTTGCATTAGCCTCTGTGCTCTGTGTTGAACCAGATATCTTGATTTTGGACGAACCAACCCAAGCACAGGATGCTAAACAGAAGCGCAAGCTAGCTCAGCTTATCGATTCCTTCAGATGTTCTGATTCTATTGTTCTTCTAGTGACTCATGATGTGGAATTTGCTGTTCAAATTGTCGATCGTATACTTCTCTTATCTCAAGGGCGTCTCTTGGCTGATGGTTCACCACGCCAGATACTAGGAAATCATGATTTACTTCGGCGAGCACGGTTATTACCACCGCAGATAGCACAGCTGGCCCACACGCTTGCCGATAAGCTACCAACCTTTCCGCGGGATATCATCGCATTAGAGGAGGCAGTCAAAGCTACAAGCAAACTGTTTGCAAGGAGGTAATATGAGATGTCGTCATTATTTGAAGCGTTCCGATTCCGCCAGAAAGACACCTTCATGCATCGCCTTGATCCACGCACGACGCTTTATATGGCTATATCATTCTCTATCCTTGGTTTACTCTTCCTGGATATCGTTCCACTTCTCTTATCTCTGATGTTGATGTTGCCTTTCCTAGCAGTAGCTCGATCGCTTCGTCAGTGGGCGCGAAGCCTGAAAGGATTAGCCATGCTTGCAGGTTTTATCCTGATTATAAACACATTCTTCACCTCTCTTACCTTTGCTGTTTCTACGGTGCTCCGGCTTGTAATGCTAATGACTGCATTTTCCATCTTCTTCCTTACAGTTCACCCCGACGATTTTGCACTTGCCCTTGTTAAACTAAGGATTCCCTACGAATTTGCTTTCGCGTTTTCTATGGCAGTACGGTACGTTCCAACCATAGCAACTGAAACAGAAACTATTCGTGATGCCCAGATGTCACGTGGGCTCGAGTTAGAGAAGGGAAATCTGCTACAAAAGGTAAGAAACTATATTCCTATTCTAATTCCAGTTATTGTTAGTTCTATTCGACGTGCCCTTCAGGTCGCTGAAAGCTTAGAGTCTCGTGCCTTTGGTTCAACAGCCAAACGTACAACTCTTTTCGAACTAAGTTTCCGTAAATCTGATTTCGTTATGGTTGTGTTAGCTACTTTAATACTGGCAGCAGGACTTTATGTTGCATTTGTTATTCGTATTATTACCCCAGAATTACTTCCTTGGTTTTTCAGTTGGAGGCTTCCTCTTTGAGAGTAAATAATCACTGCAAATAATTAGGTTGTGTTGCTTGAATGGCGCCATTATTACTACATGATATTACAATTGATGGGAAAGAGAATATTGTGGGTATTTTTGGTTGCACACTCTTATCCCCTTCCTCTAAAGAGTCTCTCCTTTCAAAATGCCAAAGGTTGGCAAGTGAGATGAAAGTCAATGCCCAACTAGTTGATGCAGAGCGGATAGCTAGCCCGGTTCATCTTCTCTTCGCTACATTTCACGCGCTTCAAGCCTATCATCATGGTACCCAACGAGCTAAAACACTGGGGATGGAAATACTCAGATATGCTGCTGCTCAACGGCAAATAACTCGTGCTCTAGAATCTTTAGGTGTAACTCACTCAACTACCCAGGTTGGCGGCGTCTTATTAGACCAATCCCAAGATTTACTTCACCACTTTTACACAAAATTGCTGAGTGAAATAAATGCGGAGGATACTCCACAGGTTCTTGAAATTTCTGACAGTTCAAAGGCTGAAGCTGTAAAGTCTACCTTTAACATCAGCGTTGCTGAAATTGAAGCTGTCTTGACATCAAAATATCAAACCGCCCACTTCGATGCCATTGCCAAACTTGTCTGCGAACGTTGTGCGCTTCTCTCTATTGAGAAGTAATGATTATGGACGACGCATTGTAAGAATTTCTTCTTCTTTAATTAGGGCAAGTCCAGTAATCGGTCCGAGGATTTCAACAGAGCATATCCATTCAAAATCTTCTAAATCAACTTCACCGGGAAACTGAATAGCTACTTCATGGAGGAGAGTGTTTCGGTCTAATTTAGTATCTCTTCGATGCAGATTCACTCTGAATTTCGCATCTTTGGGCATCCGTTGAGCAAGTTGTTGCGTACCCGTACGAATTGCCTCTAGGCTACTCTCCACAACAAGATCGATGGGCTGGATTTTTAGCATCTCTCGAACACTCCAAGGCATGTTCTTGACGACTTGAGCAAGTTGTTGTATAAAGCCATGGCTGTCACAATTCACCTGTGCTACTACAAGACTACTGATTCCAGTCATCTTGCACCAGCTCAGCTCACACAGTTTCGGGTCTTCTTCGACAAGACGGTGCAGCTCTTGGCAGCTCTCAACCTCTCGAAAGCGACTACATGACAACAAAACATTGAATTTGTCTTGAATCGTCAGCATACAACCGAACAGGGGTAGTTAACCCATTTTTATACTTTCGGGACTGGTATCAATGTGATTTTTCCATCAAATTAAATATCACTCAACAGTGAGCCATGTTTGTAACGCTTCTTCTGGTACAGCTCCCTTTCTAACTAATCTTGCAGGTTCTACAGTGCAGTCAACAATAGTAGATGAGGCGGAATGGCGTGTATGGCCCGCATCAATGGTAAGGTCAACCTGGTCTCCAATTTGTGAATAAGCGGCGGATGCTGTATGAGGGCTAGACTCGCCAGATCTGTTGGCGCTTGTGCCAGTCACAACATAACCAACACTGGAAATAATTTGCAACGCCGCAGGATGATTAGGTACACGCACAGCAAGAGTACCTCTCGGACCTTGCACTCCTTTGGGAAGATTACGACGAGCTGGTAATATCAGAGTGAGGCCTCCTGGCCAAAATGCTTTAGCTAAATCGTATGCTTTACCCTCTAGTTCAGCAATGTCTAGAACTTGGCTAAAATCTGCAGCTAATACTGGCATTCCTGCTTTTCCTCGACGTCCTTTGATAGCGATAATCCGATCCACTACGACAGGGTCAGTGGGATTCCCCGCTAGACCATATGCTGTATCCGTCGGGAGGATGACTATTCCTCCACTTTGTATTACATCAGCTGCTTTCCTGATGATTGTTTGGTCAGGATTGTGTTTATCCACCACTAGAAATTTCTGAGAACCACTAGTCATTCTTTTAATACTCACCACAATACATGATATAATCGTCACATAAAACCTAATCGAGGTGTTAGATTTGCGGGCGGTGGTCTTAGCCAGTGGTCAAGGTACTAGATTTACTCCCCTCACGAATTATCTTCCTAAACCACTTCTTCCTGCTGCCAACAACTCCCTCCTTGAACACCTATTCAACATCCTGAAAGAGGCTGGAGTTACTGATATCATTATTACTACTGGTCACCTTGCGCCGCAGTTAGAAAAATACTTCGAAGAAGTTTCTCCGGGTTTCTCTGTAACTTTAGTCCCTGCTCCTAATTGGAGGAAGGGTCCTCTAGCTTCGCTCAGTTCAGTCATCCCCTATCTGAAGGAGAATGATGAGCCCTTTCTGCTTCTACCCTGTGATCTCTATCTATCGGCTCACAATATTGGGCTTCTCTGCAATGCCTCCTCCGAGTTCGCTCTTCTGTATGATTCCCAAACATTTCGCCCTGGTCCCAATCTCCTTCTCGATGAAAAACTACAAGTCACTCATCTCACTCGCTCCTCTATACCTCTTGCAAACGGATTCTCATGTCTACCTGCGCTCCGTGCATCCTCAACCTTATTCGACATAATGAAATGGGATGGCAACAAGACCACAGTTTTTGACCTCCTCCAACTATGGATTGCTAAAGGACGCCTTCTCTCTGGCATCTCAATAGTTCCAGATACTTGGTTTGATGTTGACGCACCACAAAATCTAATCAACCTCAACCATTATCTCCTCACCACTGGCTGGCCCCCTACACCAATTCCCAATGGAACTTATTTACCTCTAAACACTCAATTATCAGGTCCAGTCCAAACCCCAGGGATTATCATCGGTAAACGAACTCGTATAGACGGACCAGTACTACTAGGTTCAGGGGTTCGTATTGGTGATGATTGCTATGTCGCTGATGGTACAACGCTTGGGGACGCTACTGTAATCCATGACAATGCAGCTCTTCAAAGGTGCATCACTCTCCCTCAGACAGAGATTCCAGCATGTACTAATCTCCACAACGCAATTTTAGATACAAGGGGTAACGCTATACGATAACATCGATTTCCAAGAAGCCCTGTATGAGGAACTGAAGATGCCTTCTCGTTACCGTCTGCGTCGTGTTTTCCGTCCTCTTGTTCAATGGGTAAGCCGAGTATTCATCAGATTTCACTTATCTCCCAACTCCATCTCTGTTCTTTCCTTTCTTGTATTGTGTCTTGCTAGCTTTCTACTTTTTTTCTTTAATCTGTACATACTCTATGGGCTTCTAGTATTCTTTGGTGGTCTCCTCGATGGTGTGGATGGTGAAGTGGCTAGACGTACTGGCTGCACCTCAGCAACGGGAGGATATCTGGACTCGTTTCTCGATCGACTAGCCGACATTGTTGCTCTCCTCCCTTTCCTTAGCATACCCAATCCCTTTCCCATACTGGGTCCCAGTTGGATTTGGGTATTCCTAGCTATTACGGGTTGCATTCTCGTCAGCTACACACGAAGCCGAGCAACCGCAGCAGGTGCAATTGATACTGATGTAGGTCTAGGAGGTCGTTCAGAGCGTCTCTTCCTCCTTGTGGTTACTGCTCTTCTTCATCCCCTCAATCCAGCAATACCCTATGTGGGGATGCTGCTTTTGATTCCACTGAGCCACCTTACTGTCATCCATCGGGTTCTTGTCTATAATAATCGCCTTCAACCAGTAGTTACCACGAAAAATTAAACTAGATATTTACTTCTCCCTCTATGCGATGTCCGTTCCTCTAGAGATTTCTCGCGGCACAGGAGCTTCTGCTCTACAAGAGGCTATTGTGAACAATCACATCATAATCCTCGTAGATGTTCTACGTGCGAGCAGTACAATCATTACTGCACTCGCTAATGGAGCTAGCGCTGTCATACCCGCATCTACCGTCAGTGAAGCGCGCCGCATCGCCGCCACACTCCCTAATGCACTCCTTGCTGGAGAACGCGCCGCCAAACCTCTCCCTGGCTTTGATTATGGCAATTCTCCGCTTAACTTTCTATCAACCAAAATACAAGGCCGTGTAATCGTCCTAACCACTAGTAACTTCACACGTGTCCTTGGCACTCCCCCCGCTTCAAGTACAATATTGGTAGGTGCCTTCCTCAATATTGATCATGTTGTCCATACAGCACTAGGTCTATACAAGCTATCGCCACATCCAATCACAGTAGTTGCGGCAGGAGATTTGAACAGACCGGCGGCGGAAGATGATATTGCTTCAGATCATATCATCTATCGCCTCACCCACCCTGATAATCCGCCCAGTTACGCATCTTCTGAAGATATTGCTCGAGAACTACTCGTCACACGCCATGCCAGCACTCTCATCAGCTTAGGATACGAAGAAGATATCCATTTTTGCAGCAAAATCAATACCTATTCTCTCACGCCAATCCTCCGCCAAGGCGCTTTCGTCACCTACATCTAGGGAGACTAATAGCAATCCTGTAGCTAATCTAACTTCCGTGCAGCAGATTCTTCCCAGGCTTGAAGA
>JAEOTB010000094.1 GCA_016840065.1 Candidatus Hermodarchaeota archaeon
GAGAACTCAGCAAAGTTCCCGCAATCACCGAGGCACACAAGCTCTTCGGAGTTTATGACCTCATTGTTGAAATCGAAAGAAAGGGAATGCGAGAAATCATGGAAAGCGTTTCTCGGATTCGCAGCCTGGAAGGGGTCTTGGACACCATTACAAATCTAGTTGCTGACTATGAGATGGGTGTTCATGGCGGCCCAATCTGAAGGTGCCTTTCTATCTAATCGAACTGGGTTGCTGATTCTAACTTCTCTGTATAGGGCGCGTCTTCATGCAATCAGACCTTGAAGCCTTTTTCAATCCCAGAAGTGTAGCCGTTGTCGGGGCTTCCGCACGCAAAGCAAGTGTGGGTGGAGTGATTTTCAGGAACTTTCTCAAGCCAGGCTTCAAGGGCATAGCCTATCCAGTCAACCCAAGGGCTGCTGATGTTCTAGGTGTCAAGTCCTTTGAGAGAATCACCGCAATACCAGGTCCTGTTGATCTCGCTGTCCTAGCAATACCAGCTGGCATCGTACCCAAGATAATGCTTGACTGTGAAGCCAAGCAGGTCAAAGCAGTAATTGTCATCAGTGGCGGATTCAAGGAGACTGGTCCAGAAGGCGCATACCTCGAACAACAAGTCGTAGAAATTGCCAAACGTAGCGGTATCAGAGTTATTGGTCCTAACTGCGTGGGAATCTACGACACAAACACCAGCGTCGATACTACTTTTCTGCCATCATCTCGTATGGGTCGTCCTGGGAAGGGCTATATTAGCTTCATCAGCCAAAGCGGAGCCTTTGCAGCTGCCTTTCTTGACTGGACAACGATGGCAGGTATAGGAGTCAGCCGAGTGGTCAGTTTCGGTAACAAAGCAGATGTCGACGAAATTGAAATACTCAAATATTTCGGAAAGGATCCAGAAACGAAGGTCGTTGTGGAGTATATGGAAGGCTTGAACCCCAGTACTGGTGGTCGCTATCTTCAGGTCGCAAGAGAGGTTACCAAGACAAAACCAGTTATTGTAGTGAAATCGGGTCGTACAGCTCGCGGTTCTGCGGCAGCGGCAAGTCACACCGGCGCATTGGCTGGTGATGCTAGACTCTACGATTTTGCCTTCCGTCAAGGTGGAATACTCACCGCACAGGATTTTGAAGAAGCCTTCGATCAAGCTAAGACCCTTGCTAGCCAGCCCCCTACTCAAGGGAACCGCATTCTTATCGTAACAGACGCGGGGGGTGCAGGAGTGATGACGGTAGATGCCTGTGCAGCACGGGGATTAGCAGTACCTGAGCCACCCGAAGCGTTACGCAGAGAACTGAAAGCTCACCTCCCGGGTTATTGCAGTACTAACAACCCCGTGGACCTCACTGGCGACACAGATGCGAAACGCTACCAAACCACTCTGGAACTGCTTTTACCCACACCTCATTTTGATGCAGCGATAGTAGTCGTGATGATGCAGATTCCCCTGTTAGATCTTGATATAGTGGACCGGTTACTTGCAATTTCTCGTAAATACAAAAAACCCATTGTTACCTGCACTGCTGGTGGTCGCTTCACGCAACAAGCCGCACGAAAGCTTGAGGAGGTAGGGATTCCTGCTCTCCCTTCACCAGCGAGAGCAGCTCGCGCAATGTGGGCACTGGTAGAGTATGGTCGGATTCAACGAGATGCCGCAAAAAGAAGCAGTTAACAAAGAATTTATTTTCAAAGGCTTAAACCTTGAAAGATGCAATCGTTTTTATCCGCAATTGAAATCGTGTCCACTAGATTCTGAGAATGCGTCTAGGTGTGTAGCCATGGTCAATGTAAGTATTGTTGGAGCAGGTCAGACGAAATTTGGTCGACATCCTGATTATGACTTGCGTGAACTTTTTTCCCTAGCTGCAAACGATGCAATTGAAGAAGCAGGGATTTCTCCAAAGGATGTGGAAGCTGCTTTCATTGGCAACCTTTCTGCAGACCGATTCAATAATCAATGTCACATTGCTCCATTGATGGTGGATTTTGCAGGAATGGCTGGTATTCCTGCAACAAAGTGCGAGGCTGCCTGTGCGTCCTCTGCTACAGCACTTAGAGCAGCCATTCTAGCTATAGAATCAGGTCAACATGATGTTGTTATGGCTGCGGGAGTAGAGAAGATGTCGGATCAGCCAACGCCTAGTGTTATCGAAACCTTGGCGATGGCTGCTGACCAAACTTTCGAAGCGGCACTAGGAATCACATTCCCTGGGATCTTTGCTGTTCTAGCTGTTGCTCACATGCACAAGCATGGCACAACTCGCGAGCAGATTGCCTCAGTTGCTGTGAAAAATCATGCTAATGCAGTTCACAATCCTCTCGCCCAGTACCAAAAGGAGATTACAATAGAAAAGGTGCTTTCTTCTCGTATGGTTGCTTGGCCCTTGGGGCTCTTTGACTGCTCACCAATCAGCGATGGCGCTGCGGCTGTCGTCCTCGTTCGTACAAAGGATGCCCGAAAGTATACAGATGCACCTGTCAAAATAATCGCCTCTACTCAGGCTTCAGATACTATGAATCTGTGTGCCCGCGACGACCTAACAACACTTAATGCGGCAAGAACCGCCGGGCAAAAGGCCTACAAGCAAGCCAAACTTGAACCCCGTGACATCGACTTCGCAGAAGTCCACGACTGTTTCACGATTGCAGAAATCATTGCTACAGAAGACCTTGGCTTCTTCAAACCAGGCGAGGGTGGACCTGCAGTAGAGGAGGGACGAACACAGATCGGCGCTGAAAAGCCCATTAGCACAAGTGGCGGACTAAAAGCAAAGGGACATCCGGTGGGCGCAACGGGTGTGTCTCAGCTTCGAGAACTCTACCTACAACTCCGCAACGAAGCAGGCAAACGACAGGTCCCCGACGCAGATGTTGGACTAGCCCATAATGTGGGCGGAACGGGGGCGACCTGTGCTATTCACATAGCTCAGAGGTGGTAAAAAGATATGATGTCTTCAGAAACTACAGTGCAGAACTATCAAGTTCTGCTAAATGAAAAGAAGCTGTGTGTGGCCGAATGCACTAGCTGTCATACTTTGATGTTTCCGCCGAGGTTACACTGCATCAGTTGTTATAAACGAGGTACAAAATGGAAGGAGCTTAGTGGGCGTGGTAAAATCCGTTCTTTCACGGTAATTCACATAGCTTCCAGCACTCACGCAGAAGACGCTCCCTTCGTTGTGGCCATAGTAGGTTTGAAGGAGGGACCTTCCGTTACCGCGCGCTTGGTTGGGGTTGATCCAGAAAAACCAGAGGACATTAAGATTGGCACCTCGGTGGTTGCTGACTTTGAGGAGGTCACAAACAATTCCTCAGATCAACCTATAATGCGTCTTGTCTTCCACCCTTACCTAGTACATAAGTAATGGAAGTTAAGACAGGCTAGATGATGGGTTCGAGCAGTTCTCCAACCTTCTGTTTGAGGAGTTTTTCTATTAGCTCTTCCTGCGAGTTATCATAAGCTACTTGGAGTAGGTGAATGGCATCCTCAGAAGAGATATGTCGCGGATTATTTCTCATACAGACCCCAATATAACTTGCATCGCTCCTGTAGAGATGTCTGCTCTTCCAATCCATCTTCAATGAGGGTAGTCGCTGCACTAGCTCAGCATTAAACTTGGTGAGTTTTTCACCGTAATATGGGAGTTTTAGTGATTGTTCCTTGATCCCCTCAAAAACGTAGTATGTTCTGGTTTTCCGCTTGTACTTCTGTTTTACCTCGACAGTTTTCATTGTGAAGAACCCGACAAGATAGAACTCGTTCTCAATGAATGGGTTTCTTGCGATGAAGAAGGCTAGGCGCCCTTGCTTTACCGCCTTCTGACTTGTATAATATCTGAAGTCTCTGAAGAGGGTGGCACTCATACACCCCTTCTTCCATTTCTCAGTGTGACACTGTCGGGATTCTGGACAACAGGCTTTTTGGATTGGTGACTGTTTCTCAGCTATAGTACATACTCCTGTGAACAGTTGAGGACTCCAATTCACGCTGATTATTATGTGCTGCTCGCTCATTGCATTATTATCCTTGTCATTCGTACGAACCTGTTGGAGCGTTGGTTACAAGATAAACTTTTGCTTTAAATGTCTGTGTTCTACCTACTCTTCCAGCCCTAGATAACGCATCGCTGAAAGAGCAAACACCTTTGTTCCAGTAACCAGTTCCTTAATCGCGATATATTCATCAGCTTGATGAGCGAGACTGCCATTCCCAGGACCATAGATGACTGTTGAGGTAATACCCGCTTTACGAAGCAACCTGCCATCAGTTGCATATGTAGCCATAAAGAAAATGGTCCGACCTGCAACCTCCCTAGAGGTTGATAGGAGTGTAGAGGCGAGCAAGTCCTTCCTAAATTTGGGAACAGAAGAACCCTCAAAGGCACTAAGCACCTCCACTTCAAAGGTATTACCTATACCTAAATCATTCGCCAGGTCCTTCAGGAAGGTAGTAATCGATTGAGTGGATTGTCCAGGAAGTATTCTGAAGTCCAGTTCTACTACACACTGGTCGGGAACAACATTGGCTACAAGACCTCCTGAAATCGTACCAATATTGAGAGTTGTATTCGTTAACGCCTCCAGACCAGCACGGAGGGGTTTCAACGCTTTTTTCTCAAATAGAAGCTTTTCAAAGGCAGCAGAATCCATACTCATTACGTCTGCCATTTGTTGAACCAAGGCATTTCTCTTAATAGGAGGAGAGACAGTAGGCAACTCTCGCTCCAACAAGGCAGCAAGAAATCGTAGCATCTTAGTGATGGCGTTTTCACCCATCAGTGGCACACTACCATGTGCCTTGCGCCCCCTTGTCGTTACCTTCACCCACACAGGTCCTTTCTCACCAATACAGATTGTTCGCCCTAAATATCCAGCACCAGTTGGTTCACCCACAATCGCCGCATCAGCTCGTATCTTCTCCCAGATATTATCGATGCACCAAGTGGTCCCCAATTCTCCTTGACGCTCTTCATCACCTACAACGTTTAGAATCACAGTACCCTTAAGCGGGACATCAAGATCTTTGAGTACACGAAGGGCTGCAGCCATTGCAGCCACTCCCCCCTTCATATCCACCGATCCACGCCCATAAA
>JAEOTB010000011.1 GCA_016840065.1 Candidatus Hermodarchaeota archaeon
GAGTGATAGCACAATGTTGCTGTCACTCATTTCTTATTTTTAATACCTGAATAAATCATCAGTTCTGAGGTAGAAAAAACTGCTCCTAAGAATTTTTTAGCTTCAGCGAATTCAGATTATCGTACAATACAGTAATTTTATACGTTGACAAATACAATTGATGAGAATGGGATGGTTTCAGCGTATTAAAAAAATCCCTAGATTTCTCGCCAGGAAAATAACCTCTACGATCGAGTCAGTTAGAGGAAGAATTGACAAACGCCGTTTGCTAAAACAGTTCCCGCCTCTCCAAGATTTTGATGTGTATGCGGCTGAAATTCGCGCACAACTCAAACCTCTCTATGAGCAATATACTTCAACTGTGTCCACCGAAGCGATGGCGTTATCGCTCGAGACCTCCGTCTTTCTCGCAGTGTTTTATAACATCCTGAAACCAAAACGCATGCTAGATCTCGGCTCGGGTTTCAGCTCAGCAGTTTTTCGACTAGTCACAAAAGAGGCGAAACCTAGACCAGTGATTTGGTCAATCGATGATGATTCAGGATGGCTAGCTAGAACCCGAACCTACCTTGCTAAACTCGGGCTTCCTTCAGATAACCTCCTTTCCTGGCAGGCGTTCTCCAGGCGAAAGTTCGACCACTTTGACTTCATCTTATATGATTTAGGCCGCACCCCAGTTCGAAAGGCTTTGTTTTCAGAAATCATCCCACTCGCCCCGCCAGGTGGAGTAATCATCCTAGACGACGTTCACAAACATGATTACTGGGTACATGCGAAAAATATACTCCGAGAGGCCAACCTCACTTATTACAGTCTAAAAGCATTCACATTTGACCGGTTTGGACGATATTGTGCCTTGATTATGCCCTAAGCCCAGTCTTCCTTCCGTAGGGGCAGACGCTGAAGCAGATGCCGCACACTGGCGCGCCAGAAGTTGATTTGTTTTTCTCAGTGACCAGGTGGCAAGAAGCTACATCTAGCATATCTGCACGGCTCGTTTCAGGTGTCCAAGTCATTCCTGTTATTGCCCCTACTGGACAGGCATACACACAAATTGAACAGTCATCACATTTACTGACTGTTATAGGCTCAGCCGGCTCTAGGGGGGCATTGGTTAGAACCGATACAAGACGCACCCGTGGTCCATGTTGAGGTGTTACGAGTAGCGCATTCTTCCCAATCCATCCCAGACCTGCGCGGGTAGCAATCTTCTTGTGCGATATCCTTCCCTCCTGTCGTGTTTGATCAACCGTCTGAGATGCAGGGATTGGCACTGCCCGATAGCCCTCTGCTAGCAGTAAAGTTGTAGCCTTGGTTGCGATGGCGTCGAGGCGCTGGTTCACCCTACGATAATGCTCAGCGTAGGTTGTAGTTGGCCCGGTTCGGATGTCGTCGATGATGGGGTCTGATAGCTTTACAGCGATGGCAACCCCACGAGTCAGAGATGTTGGTTGTCTCAGATGCACACCCTCTAGCCCAGCAAACCCCACAAGAGACGCGCTCCATCTGAGAATCTGATCACGTAGAGTATCTGAATCCATCATCAACCACAGCTCATCAGGAACCTTAGCATCGACCTATGTTAAAAGGACAGAGGTGTCAATAATTGTAACCTTGCTGTGTTTATGGAGGTTAGAAATGGTGAAAATAAGTGAGCACAAAACAGCAGTTGCTGTCGCGCTAGCCGTGTACTTGGTCTACCAGGTTCTCTTCTTCTTATTCGTAACAACATCGTTGGAGACGGAGGGAATCGTGCCCATGTTTGGGTTTGGGCTAGGACCAGGGTTGTTAAAGTCGGTTCACAACTTGGTGAACTTCATCGTGTGGCCAGTCCTCGGTTCTATTGTCTGTGCACTCCTATTTCCTCGGTTAGTTGCTCCCATCTACATGAAGATCAAGACGTTTCGCAAGAGATACAGGAACGCCTATCTTTCCTGGGAGATCAGCAGTCTGAATATCCAAGAGGTTCTCGTCCGGGGGATTCTGCTTCTACTCCTTACTATTGGTTTGAATGCAACGCTCATAGAAGCAGGGCTACTTAAGCCAGAGTTCTTCATGACCTGGGATGTTTTGGATAGCATCGCAATCAGCGGCGTAGAAACACCGCTGAAATATAATATGGACGCGTTCTTCGGGGCTATATTCCTCCTTTGCCCCATAGCTGTTGGGTTGTGGTCTTGTGCCTGGGCTTTCGAGGATGCCAGCATCATCCACTACCATTTCGGTAACAACCAGGGTGATGGCTTCTTTGAGATTGAGCCCCTCCACTTCCGTTTCAATGCCCTACTCGGAGGCTATGCAGGTCTGTCCGCGCTCTTCTATTATCTTGGCGCAATCAACTTCTACTTCCTCGCTGGGTTGGAACACCTTCAGGAACTCTTCTTTCTTGGGATTGCTGGGTTTATGGTAACCTTTGTGATGATCCCTGCCTACCTTCTTTATTGGTGGGTTGGGTCTATGCACCTCCGAAAGGGACTCAAGGAATCAAGAGGTCTCACAGAAGAAGAATTCAATCAGACACTAACCGGTTAGCCGAAAAGACGATTGCTCTTCAGTGTTTGAAGAAAGTCTTATCCGAACAAGGGTGTAATATTAGGATTGGAAAACGTTAGTAAGACAAAAGGAGATTACTAGTATGAAGAAGAAGCGGGGACTAAAGCTAGCCATTTTTGCCCTTGGTGCGTATCTCACCTACCAGATTCTATGGTTCCTGTTGATGTGGCCAACGATGGACGACACAGGAATAATCCCCCTCTTTGGGCTTCCTGCTGTTACACACAGGCTTCTTATTTACACTATCTGTCCAGTTGTCCTTTCCATGATTTCGATTCTGGTATTCCCACGAGTATTCGCTCCACTCTACCTTAGGCTCAAATCCATCGGAGGAAAAAAATACAAGAACGCCTACATTGGAAGGAAAATCAACATCATGACACCCACCAGGTGGATTGGTCGAGGGATAATGGTGTTCCTTCTTTCAATGGGAATTAGCTCGACTCTGATGGAGATTGGTATCCTGAATCCTTGGGCCTTCATAGAACCAGGTAGATGGGCGGAAAATGCGGCTCGCTATGGAGTGTTCATCGTCTATCAGATGGATGTATTCTTTGGGGCTTTCTGTCTGGTCTCATTCATCGTTGTTGGTCTCTGGGCTATTGGTTGGTCTTTCGAAGATGCTGGCTTAATTCATTATCATCTTCCAGAAAATCCCATGGACGAGTTCTTCGAAGTGGAACCAGTACATTTCAGATACAAGACTTGGTTAACTGGTTACGCTGGACTTTCAGCCCTTTTCTTCTACCTCGGCGCAGTGTATTTCTATGTCTTCATCCCTCATCATCTTGGCTCCTATAACCCTGCTGATCCTTTTGATGTTCTTCGAAGCAGAGTGACAGAACTCTTCTTCATGTTCACTGCTAGTCTACTCACACCCATCATGCTGGCACCTGCCTACATTCTCTACTGGCTGGTTGGAGTCAACTTTCTCCGGAAAGGGTTAGAACAGACTAGGGGTATAACTGAGCAGGAATTCCGGAAGTCCCTAGTTGATAAGACCTATGATGGTCCTGAGAAATGACGCGATAGTCATAGTTCACAGGAGAATGTTCAGAAATGGGGAATACTAAAGGCAGAGTAGTGGGGAGTAGGCACCAATCTTGGGTTAAAACATCTGCCTCCCCAAGAGTGTATACAGGCTAGGCGGTATTCATGATTTCAGAAAGAGTGCAGCGGTTACGAGAGCAAAGCGTTCAGACAGAACCTTACATTTCTACTGAAAGAGCTGAACTGCTTACAGAATTCTACAAGAACAGTGAAGCTGACTCTTTATCTGCTCCGATACGTCGTGCTTTAGCTTTCAAGTACATCCTTGCTAACAAGGCGGTTTACATTGGTGAAGGAGAGCTTGTTGTGGGTGAGCGTGGACACGCACCGAAAGCTACACCAACCTATCCAGAGCTTTGTTGTCACACCCTTGAGGATTTAGAGGTGCTAAATTCTCGGGAGCGAACTCCTTTCAAAGTCAGTAAAGATGCCAAACGGGTCTTTCAAAACAAGATTATTCCCTTCTGGGAGGGAAAGACAATGCGGGAGAGGGTTTTCGCGGCGATGTCTGATGAGTGGACTAGGGCATTTAGCGCAGGTGTTTTCACCGAGTTCATGGAGCAACGGGCACCTGGTCACGCGATACTGGATGACAAAATCTACTACCGGGGGTTACTCGATTTCAAGGAGGAGATAAAACTCCGTCTAGACCAGATTGACCACTCCAACGACGCTGACGCCCACATGAAGGAGGAGCAGCTAAAGGCAATGGCAATCACCGCCGATGCCATCATTACCTTCGCTCAACGGCACGCGGAAAAGGCAAGGGAACTAGCCCAGAAAGAAGCGGATCCTCAGCGAAGAACAGAATTAGAGAAGATCGCAAAGGTGTGCTCCCATGTCCCAGCGAATCCGCCCAGGGATTTCTGGGAAGCCCTTCAAGCCTACTGGTTTGTACATCTAGGAGTCATACTTGAGCTTAATGTTTGGGACAGTTTCAACCCAGGTAGATTAGATCAACATCTACTTCCCTTCTACACTCAGGGTTTAGAAGATAGAACCCTAACCCGTGAGTCTGCCCGAGAGCTGCTTCAATGCTTCTGGGTGAAGTTCAACAATCAGCCAGCTCCCCCGAAAGTAGACATCACAGTGGAACAAAGCGGAACCTACCAAGATTTCGCTCTGATAAACGTAGGAGGTCTAAAGGAGGATGGAGCAGATGCCGTAAATAGCCTCTCCTACCTTATTCTAGATGTCTGTGAAGAGATGCAACTGATTCAGCCCAGCACATGTATCCAGCTTAGCCGAGAAAATCCTGATGAATTCCTAGTACGAGCCCTGGAGGTCGTCAAGGCAGGTTTTGGGCAGCCCTCCATCTTTAACACGGATGTCATCATCCAAGAATTCCTACGAGCAGGCAAGTCCTTGGAAGATGCGAGAGCCGGTGGACCCAGTGGTTGTGTTACTGTCTCTGCTTTTGGTAAGGAAAGTTGTATTCTGACAGGATATTGTAACTGGCCCAAAATCCTCGAGCTGACGTTGAACAACGGAGTAGACCCACAATCCGGGGTACAGATAGGTCTACAAACAGGTGACCCCACGTCCTTTGAATCCTTTGACCAGTTAGTGGAAGCTTACAGAAAACAGCTCCACCACTTCATTGACATTAAGATCAAAGGGAATAACCTCATAGAGCGGCTTTATGCAGAACATATGCCAGCCCCCTTCATGTCACTCTTATTTGATGACTGCATCGCAAAAGCCAGAGACTACCATGACGGAGGACCACGATATAATTCAACTTACATTCAAGGCGTAGGTCTAGGCACACTAACAGATTCTCTTTCTGCTCTCAAATACAACATTTTTGACAAATCAAAGCTAACGATGAAGGAATTATTAGTTGCCCTCAAAGACAACTTTGATGGGGCAGAGGAACTCCGACAAGGATTGCTTAATTCTACTCCCAAGTTTGGTAACGATGACGATTACGCAGACAGCATTGCTCATCTCGCCTTTGAATCCTACTTCGAAGCAGTTGATGGACGCCCCAACACAAAAGGCGGTGAATACCGAATCAACCTCCTTCCCACCACGGTTCACATATATTTTGGACAGATTACGGGAGCGACACCAGACGGGCGGAGAAGGGGAGGACCACTATCCGATGGCATTTCACCAAGTCAAGGCGCTGACAAGCTCGGACCGACCGCTGTAATCAAGTCAGTTGCCAAGATAGATCATGTGAAGACTGGGGGAACACTTCTAAACCAGAAACTTACACCCCGCCTTTTGGCAACCGATGAAGGCATAGAGAAGCTAGGCTATCTGATTCGCACCTACTTCAAGCTGGGAGGACATCACATCCAATTCAACGTGGTAGACGCTGAAACGCTAAAGGAGGCGCAGGAGCATCCGGAAAGGTATAGAGATCTTATTGTTCGTGTAGCAGGCTATAGTGACTACTTTGTGGGCCTTGGCAGAGCTTTACAGGATGAAATCATTTCCCGGACTGAACAGGGTTCCTTCTAACTGACTTTAAGAATACTTAGATTGAAACTTCTGTGAATCATCCTAGTCTCATCTTTGGTCCCAGGCTCGCTCTCGGCGATATAATACGATACCATATCCGAGTGAAAATATACCCACAAGAGTCGCAACAAGTCCTCCCAATATCATTGCATTATGCAGGTCAAAGGAAAGGTGAAAGGGGATAAGAGAGAAATGGAAGCCGAAAGTATCACCAAAAAGAAAACGAAATAGGAGTCCAACACCAAGGAACACTCCACCCTGTATTACAATGATGAAGCCTCCGATCAACCAGCCCATCCAAATGTTTTTTCGTATCGGCTCAACCATTCCAAATCACAAGCCCAATTATAGAGTTTTTCGATTTATACTTCCTCTAACTAGTCTCCGTCTGCATTTCTCCTACCCGAATCCCATCTCCTGATCCCATTCCTTCTCTTTTCTATAAAGCTGATATCCCTTGATGAGGAGTGCTACACCAAGGAGTAACAGTATCGCTCCTGCCAGAAGTAAAACTAGGCTTATCCCAGGGGAAAAGAATAGGAATGGAATGAAACGTATATTGAAGTATACACTTAACATCATCATGGATGAACCCTGCGATGTTAACACTCCTCCTGCAATCATGTACCCCAACCAGATGTTCCGGCGCGGTTTAGGTCTTGATGTCAACTAGGTTCAACCCTCCAGGTAGCCCATTTTCCGTTCCCAGGCAAGATCAAGGCGGTACAGTTTGTACCAATGTGAGACACAGATCACTCCCGCGCCAGTGAAGAGATAACCTAGAACTGTGACGGTTACGCTGAGCGTTAGAGGTATGAACCAATAATCAAACATTATGTCAGGGTAACCCGTTAGATAGCCATTTACTATAGACAAGTAAATCGATTCAACTTGAAAGACTAAGGCTGGTAATCCCATCCAGAGCAGTATTGGTCCAAGCCAGAGAAGCTGGACACCAAGTATTGTAGAAAGGTCTCCACCTTTCTCATGTAAGGGATAACTTTCCATCCCAAATCACCATCAGAGTATTTGGTTTATCTTCAGTCTTTAAGGTTTCGATTTCAACAGAAGCATTACCATCAGCGCCTATTTCCTTGCACCGTGAATAATTGGCCCTTCACTTTTCTCCTGGGCTGGAAGAATCTCCATTTTCAGGTTCCACATGTATGGTAATATGCTGAACTCCTGGGAGTCTTTCACGAATCCTGTGTTCCAATACTACCGTAGCCTGATGTACCTTCTTTATCGGTAGATTGGGGTCTGCAGTGCAATGCATGGTGACATTGAAAGTTCCACTGCCAAGGGAAAAGAATTGTATGTCATGGCAGTTATC
>JAEOTB010000012.1 GCA_016840065.1 Candidatus Hermodarchaeota archaeon
CTGCGTATCCGCTAGCCTTTAGCCCTGCCCTCACCGACCAGACCGAACCTTTCAACGCCCCCCTCACCTATGACATCAATGTCTACTCCTGGTTCGGCGAAGACACCTGGACCCTCAACGACACCACTCACTTCACTATCAGCACGGCAGGTATCGTGTTAAATACTCTAGTACTCGCAACTGGAGTGTATGGTCTCCAAGTAACAGTCAATGACACACTCGGACACGAGATTACTGGCGAGTTCACAGTAACCATAGAGTCCCGGGAATTCTTCCCCGTCTTCTTGCCCCTCATCCTACTGATTGCTCTCATCGCAATCATCATTGTGATTTTGGTCTACATCTGCTATTCCCGCAGGGAGTCGTAAGGCTCCCTCTCCACCTTTTTTCTTCTTCCAAGACCTTGGAATTTTAGCATGCAGGGAATTGTATGCACCGGACCGCTCCACTGATTCCTTCCCGGAAACACTTGTTACAGGAGATGCACCGGCTCTTCGTGAGCTCGCCCTTTCCTGCCTCCTCAGCCCACCGGTCCAGCAGCCAGGGCTCCGTGATGAGGGGTCGTCCAAGCTGTAGTATATCGAATTTATCCTCACCCAGCAGCTTCATGATGGTATCGGGGGACCGGATACCGCCAACAAGCCCAAAGCGAATACTACCTTTCCCAGCGGCTTCTCGGATCTTGAGGGCATCTTCTCGGAAGTAGCCTTCACCGGCCTTCTGGGGACTTTGGACAGCATTGGGTCCGCTGATGATGACGCACCAAGCACCAGCTTTGCCCAACCTCTTTGCCAGTTCGCCCACCTCCTCTGGTGTAACCTTGGGTGACTTGGCATCGACCTTCACTTGAACGGGAATATCCACTTCCTCACGTACGGCTACAACCGCATCGACCGGAGCCTTGGTTCGCCCATCCATTGTAGAACCGGTGTAGGGGTCATCTGGAGGGCGTTCGTTGAAGGTGGGGTCAAAGAACTGCCAGAGACCATACTGGTGGGCTCCATGGAGTTCGATTACATCAAAGCCTGCTTCAAACGCTCGTCTTGCTGCATCAGCGTAAGCTTTGGTTACCTTTTCAACATGCTCAATCGTCATTCCCTTCGCTTGAGTCACTCCACCTGTCTGGGTGGGTACGTCTTTCGAGCTGGGACCATAGGCACTCAAGCCACCAGAGAGGAATGGATTACTCTGTGCACCACAGTGGACTAGCTGAGCACAGGCTAGGCTCCCTGATTCGTGGATAGCATCTGCGAGGCGTTTGAGCCCCTTGGCGTCTTCATGTCTGGTGTTCGAAATCATCCTAGGTAACTGCTGCCCCTCGGGTAGAACAAACTGAAACCCCGTCACTACAATACCTGCCTTGATTTTCCGGTAAGTCTCAATTATTCGGTCACCACAACTTCCGTCCTCCTCAGTCTGACTCATCCAGGTTGCAGCCCGCATGATCCGGTTGGACATCACAACACCATTGGGCAGTTCCAAGTCGCGGAGCGCTGTCTGCTTCCACATCTCTAAATCAACCATAATGTCACCTCGCACACATATGCCCTTCGGATAGAAAAATCTTGAGCTAGTCTAACTAGCTACCGAAGGGGAGCATCATCCCCTCAATGAGGAACAGTATACCAGCTAGATTCCCAAAGATGAAGAGAAGCAGCATCCCTGATATCAGGAAGAACAGACAGGCGGAGCGTTTGCCTCTTCCACGTAGAGGTCCACTCTGTATGTGGGTCTTCCATCCCAGAAGCCCATAGCCGATCAGGATGACACCACAAGGGATTATCTGGATTATAGTGGCAATCCAATCGTTTCCTAGGAAACTCCAAAAGGGATACCAAAAACCAAAGAACGGCAACAGGCTAAGTACGATTCCCAGGACAGCAGCGATAAACGGTAAAACCCTGGTTAGGTCCCAATTAGAGCTAGTCATAACAATCTCCCTTTAGCTTAGAGGTAAAAGATAGGAAAGGGTTGTCTGTCATCCCTTTAGTTTCTTTTGGGGAGCTAGGATTTATGAGTTCAGAACACCTTCCTTACCTTATTGGTATTGACATGGAATGGTGAAAAACCTAATGCCAAAGGGAAAAACAAAGATTGGACCTATTCGATCAAGACGTGTTCACCTATTTGGATCCACAGTAATCGGCTGTCATCCAGATGATTTCATCAGCCACATATCAGGAAAAGACCTCACGATTATCCGTAGAGCAACTAGCCGGGGAATCTGGCGCGTCCATCCTTTCTACATATATATCGCTCCTGACTCGCCAATCACCTATTATACCTCTTACAAGGGTGATGAGCTTCGAGGGGTTCATGCAGACATCGAAGCTGAAGGACTCACAAGCACTTACGGGAGATATTTCAAGATTTACTTACTCAATGACCTATCAAAAACCAGAACCGTCAATCCAGCAACGACTGGAGTTTATTCGAAGACTTCGGTCCCGACAATCGGTCGAGTTTATCTCTTGGGACCAGTGGTTGTACAAGTTGAACCTGAGGATTTCATCGGTCTAACAACTGGAAGCGATTTACCCATTATCTGCAAAATCTACAACAAGGGATGGAAACGCTTTCACTCCTACACCTACGCAGCCCCTGACACTCCCATAACCTACTACACGAAGAGCAGAGTAGAACTACCTGAGGTACGCATCACTTACGAAACCCAGGAAATGATTCTTCCCAGAGGGCTGTATTAAATGAAATCTGCTAGCAGGTACAAGTAACAGTCTTAATTTAAGAGCTAGAAACGCTATTCTTACAACGGTCAAGAATGACTAGGAATGGTTCCAAGTTGGTGAATTGTTTATGGAAGAAGGTGAACCTCAACACGTCCCACTTCAGGTATTGAAATTCTACATGCTTGGTCTAATCGCAAAGATACACCAAGAAGACCTTATCGACATGATCGCATCGAAGGGTCTAACGGTTATCGCTGGAAGGATAGGGCGAGGAGACAAGTACCACATCTATATCGCCCACGACCCTGCAGAAGGGATAACCTACTACTCGGTGGTCGAGGAAGAACTCATCGAGCTAACCGTAGACATCCAAGCAGACCAGATCATCGCACCATTCTCCCGTGGATTCCTATTCCAGCGATAAGCAGTGAAAGCACTTCAACAGAGCCAGTAAATCGCTAACCTTTAATGAGTGTCTTCATAGCAGTTACCTAACTATTCAGCGAGTTGAGGATTTGACATTAAGCACAAAGCTCCATAAGTTGGAACTGTCAAAACAGGCCATGATTGTGGAAGTTCATAAAAGGAAGAGTATGGTTGGTTGCGTCCTTATGCGCCGCATTTCACCGCAGGTAGATGTAGCGTTAAGCATCCTGGAAACACTGTTTGGTGTTTTCAAGGAAGCGATTGAAGATATGAATGAGGACATGCAGTACTTTGCTCAAAAACTGAAGATGTATAACGATATGGGGGAAGCCCTTTCCGATTATCTCAGTGGCCTCGTGGATGTCATGAACGAGGGAGGGGGCAGTAAGGACGAGGAACCTGACACAGAAACCGCGGCTCGAATCGCGGGCAGAGTCGAGCTTGCCGTCAAACCTCTCTCCATCGTCATTGGGCGGATGCAGCACTCACCCCTCTACGCTAAATCGAGGCTTGGAAAACAGGCATTACGGTTGAGAACGAGCATGCAGGAGATTACCAGAGAGATTAAGCGTCCACCCAAACCTCGCTTCAGAATTCAACGCCGAAGAAGCTAGAAGTTCCACCTCCTAGAACATAGAGTAATAAAAAAATCAGACCAGCAGGGGGACAAAACTGGTTCGGCCCTGCCAGTCTTGGAATCTAGTTTCTATTGCGTCGACGAAGCAATACTCCACTAAGGAGGGTGAGAGGGACTGTGATTAGAATAGCTAGAAGAGGGAATCCTGGGATCGCTGGAGGAGTAGTGGTTGGTGTTGGCTCTGAATAATCGCTGACTACGACGTTGTCGAGCCTCCAACCTCCCTGGGCTGCAAATCGGAATGTAGAGGATTCAGTTATCTCGTTGTCGGTCACCTGCATTCTCAGAGTACCATCTATGTAGATTGAGAATGCTCCTGCTTGTGTTCGTGTGAAATTAATTGTATACCAACCAGCTACGGGGGTTCCTGGATCTGGATAATAGCTGGTGATTTCGCTAACACCGTCGATTTCCTTGAGAAGATCGAAACCAGGCCCTGGTATCATAATGCCTCCGGACCATGATCCAGTCCAGACACAAAGCCTATAGTTGATTCCTGATGATATGATGTAGACATAGCAATGGTTTGCAGGGGTATCAACGGCATAGACGTCAAACTGCCAGCTTCCATAAGCGACCTCGCTGGGGTGGCTTATCCAGCTCCAGGTACTATCAATGAGTGTCTCAAGGTAACCACTAGCTGCAGAGAAACCCAACTCGGAGGTTGGTGTCCAGCCGTCATAGTTACCATCATCGAAAGCATCCTGCCAAACAATGGTGAACGCTCTACAGGTCTTCGGTCCGAGAAGAGTGGTCCAAAGAAGTAGTATTGCACCAATAACTAGGACTAGAGACAGAACATGACTCTTCCTGTTCATATAACATTCCTCAAATGTATTCAGCGATTGAATTCCTTGTGATTCTAACTGGTTTGTGTGATTATGCGAATATTATTCGCATCTCGTTAAGAATCACTTTCTCATACTATGAGAATAGTAACTATTCTAATATAAAATGGTAACGGTTTCGGACCTCAGACCAGTGCTTAGCTATGTTCCCAAACGCCCTTCATGAATAAAAAATCCAGACTAGCAAGGCAACATCGAAGGAGTTTACCTTGCCAGTCTCAAAGGATTAGTGTTTCTTGCGGCGGCGGATCACGATTGCCAGACTGAGGGCAAGGGGTACAGCCAACAGGATGGCGAATAGGGGAAACCCAGGAATTGGGGGTGGTGGAGTACTGGTACCTGTACCCGTACCTGTTGATGAGAAGTCACCAACGACAACGTTATCGATTCCTGAATTCTCCTGGGCACCAAACCTGAAGTAGATTGAAGTGGTTATGTCATTGTCGAGAACGGTGATGCGTAGTGTACCATCGACGTAGATATTGAAAGATCCTTGGCTGTCTCTTGTGACATTGTAGGAATGTAATCCACTGAGTGAGCCAGTAAACCAGTCTGCTATCGAGACAGTCGAACCACCAGACTGTTTCAGGAGTGAAACTCCAGGACCTGTGGCCCAACCAGCGTAAGAACCGGTCCAAATGCAAAGCCGATAATTAGTAACTGTATCAGGAGAGATGATGTAAACATAAGTATGATTCTGGGGTGCATCTTCTGATAGTACATCGAAGCTCCAGTATCCATAGGCTGTGTTACTTGGATAGCGGATGAAACTCCAAATGCCACCACTACCTGTAGCGATAAGTTGATTGCTTGTGATTCCGAAATCGCCAGCGTAGACGGACCATCCATTGTAGTTGCCGTCGTTGAAGTCGTCTTGCCACACTATAGCTGCTGAGCTAGTGTTCGCAGAGAAGAGGGTGGAGAAGAGAAGGACAATGGCACCTATCATTAGGGTTCGGGATATGATATGGTTTTTTTCAAGCATGTGATATTCCTCGGGGTTCGAGATGAATTAATGCCTGGCGATGCGGGGTGTGCCATTCTTTTATCCTGCGAGAAATTCGCAAAGATGTAGAATGGTTTTCGCACCGTATGAGAAGCTCTCTGTTTTCATTATAAAACGCTGATGGTTTCTGCAAAGCTAAGCGGAGATAATTAGGCTCTGGGATCAAATGGGGTGCTTGGGACCCATTAGTTTCGGTCTACCCTGCACCTATCTTGTCTGCTTGAAAGCACACATGGTGTGGGGGGAGGTCACTGAAAGTATTCTGCCCTCAAGAACACACAACAGACCAGGGCTCCTGTTGAATGCTTAAAGGAGATAAAATTCTAGTAATATTGCAGATTTTTCGATTCCAATTATGTTGTTTTCCTTGATTTATGTGAAAGCGGAAACCATATACATATGTAGAGATAAAGAAGCACCTTATAAAGTGAGCAAAAAGCTGCTCTTTCCCAGAATATAAAGGGACTACAGGGAGGCAAGGAATGCTTTTTGCGTAATCCAGGAGGCTAAAAATCTTTGAGTAAAATATCCCTAAAGTACACCACAGCTGAAGGAGACCTTGGACAAACCGAAAAAATCAGCACCAGCGAACGCCACTTCTCCTTAGTCAAGATGGGCCTGTTATCAGTTGATCTCTCACCCCTCAGTCAATGCGCTAATCTCGAAAGCCTCTCCCTTTACGGAAATCAGCTAGAAGCGCTTGACCTTTCACCCTTAAGTTCATGTCCTAAATTGACTGGTCTCAATCTAAGCGCTAACAAGCTCTTAGGCATCGACATCACTCCCCTCGGGAAGTGTATTGCCCTTAGGAGTCTGAACCTAGATAACAACCAAATTGGAGCCATCGATATTGCCCCTCTAAAGACCTGTACCAGGTTGGAAACCCTCCTCCTTGATGGCAACCAGCTAAAGGTCATTGACCTATCAGCCCTAGCCAAATGCACAAGGCTAGAATACCTCCACCTAGACGACAACCAGCTCAGGACCGTTGACCTGTCAGCCCTAGCCAAATGTATAAAGTTGGAATATCTCCACATCGACGACAACCAGCTTAGCAGTATCAGACTCACACCCCTCAGGAAATGTGCAAAGCTCCGAAGCATAAGTCTCTCCTTCAACAAACTCCGGAGCGTCAGCCTGAAACCCCTAGGAAAATGCCAAAGCCTAGAATACCTATCACTCTTCGGAAACCAGTTAGAAGACATCGACCTCTCACCCATCTTTGCGCTCCCCGTGCTCGGAGATATCTCAGTGGATGACACGGTTGTCATAACAGCAAAAACACTCCAGCAATCCTTGCAAGGGAAAGTCCAAGAGACCGAACGCCTCCTTGCCCAAGCAAAGGAGACGACAGATCCCCAGACCCGGAAGACCCTCTTTAAGCAATCAAGGAAACTACTCTCTGGAGCACCAGAGCCCAAACACCCCGCCTGGGCATCAGCCTCGCCACAACTACAAGCCTGTGCAGAGAGAATCGTAGATTTATCAGCCAAACTTGCATGGCTCCAATCAAAAATTAGAGAGCTTCTCTAGTGGATCGAACAAACCAGATCTTGTTTTAGCAGCAAGTTCTAACATCCATACTATATTCCACAAACTATCAGCAAGAAACGAGGCCAACTGATAGTTTCAGAGGAAGGATGTTAGTGTATTGTTAGTCGGGCATCAGGGAGGAATAAGTGGTGACAATACCTGCATTCAAGAAAGCCTGCAGGTGTGTGGGCTTCAAGGCCAATGTTACCGCCACATTGACTGCATTCATTTCCCAATGAAGTGTAAGGTTGGTATTTGAGAGCCTTACAGACGGAGCCAATTTGGGTGGCAAAGCGGTTCAGGATTTTCTCACCCTCCTCCTCTTCAAGGGCGTATAATCGAAGAACAACATTACCAGAGATGTGGGTGGAGGTCACTTGTAATTCAAGTAGAGCCTTATGACCGGAAAAACCCTCAACTATGTATTGAGCATAGGCTGTGAAGTTCTCACCAATGTAACCTTCATCTTCATCAAATACCGGGAGTCCTTTGAAGATGGCAGTGACGCTCTTGTAGATGGCTCCAGGATTCGTAATGTCAGGGTCGACATCGAAGGAGAATTCAGTCCAGATGATTGGAGCACCGCTCTTGATTCGACCCACAAGTTCTACCACTTCTTCGTCTGCAGAGCGACGGTATTGCTTCACCCGGTGAGAAAATTGGCGGTCTAGCTTTAGAGGTACGTCAAGATATTCCTTATCGGAAAGGCGTTTAATGAAAACGATAGTTGAAGGGGTCACCTCAACAGGTGGTGTAGGCCGTGACTCCATAACACAAAGTTCAGTGTAGGTGCTGCTCTCCTCATCCCTTATTTCATGGACTACAACGGAGCCATAATCCCACACAGGGCCAATCAGGGTTTGAAAGAGTCTTGTTTCATCGGTTTCAGTGCTCCATCTCCCAGTGCCATATATTGAGTTAAGAGGAACGGCTAAGGTGATACTGTCTGCTGGCACAGGTTTGGCTTCATAGATAGAAACCCGATCGTTGTGTTTAAGGCGTCCCTGTATTCTGCTCCCCAATATAATGCGTTCGTGTTTGAGAGGTGAAGTAATGGTTTCGACTTCACCAATTTCGGCTACTCTACAATAGACCTTGTCTGGGTTCTCGCTAATGATGAGTATGAATTTCCCTTGAGCCATCCAGGGCCTTGGTTTCCCCTTAATGTATAAATGGGCCTTGTATCGAAACTCCTCAAATTCCACTCTAAACTTCCCTTTCATACCTTAATATTGAGTATTATGATATATAAGAAGGTTAGTGGAACCTAGTTACAATACAACCTAACAGTTATACCTGTATCTTACCTATCTATTCCTCCGAAGGAATAGGATGGTGTACGTCGCAATGGGAAGGGATGCGAAACGGTATGTACGCTTGAAGGAGCTTTCAGGATTCGTCAAGGTAAAATGGGATGTCCTCTTCAAGAAACACGTCGTGATAGCGGGTGTGGGTGGACTAGGTTCCATAGCTAGTGAAATGTTGACCCGCTGTGGAATCGGCACACTTTCCCTAATTGATATGGATGTAGTGAACGAGGAGAACCTGAACCGCCTCTTCTATCGCACAGAACACATCGGTCAACGAAAAGTAGACGTGGCCAAGATCACCCTTGCCCAGGTTAATCCTGATGTTCACGTCGAAACCTATCACACAGATATATGCGCCGAAGCCTTCGAACCGGTGTTAGAAAAATTACTCAAAAGATGTGACCTTCTTCTAATGGGGCTTGACAATCTCCCCAGTCGACAATATGTCAACGTGAAATGTGTTATCACTAAAACCCCTTATGTGGATGCAGGGGTCTCACGGAGCAGTTTATCAGGAAACGTGTTCTTCATAAAACCTCAGGAAACAGCCTGTGCAGAGTGTATCGGATTTGGACCCCCAATAAGGCACAAGAGGGGTCTACCCTGCAATGCTTCACTACCCACCACATTTGCCATCATCGCAGGCATCCAGGTTCAGCAAGCCCTGAAATATCTCTTAGGATTTGGAGCAACAAACAGATATCTAGCCTATGACGCCTTCTCCGATGAAATCACATTAGTACGATTTGATAAGAATCCAGATTGCCATATCTGCAGTGAAACCAGGAGAAGAAGAGCAAAGGCACCAAAAGCTAGCGCTGAAGAACTCGAAGCACTAGCCAGAGAACTAGAAGACTAGGATAGTTCCTAACCCGAATTCTCCCCTCTTTGTCGTTTTCTCCATTCGCTAACAATACAATTTAATTCAGAAACCCACCAGATGTAGATTTCTCGACTGAAGAAATGAGCAATGCCGTAGGTGGGTTTCCAGGCTCGTTTGAGCTCCTTCATATGATCGTGACATATCGGGTAGAATACCTTGCCATCTTCTTCGAAAGTAGGTTTCCTGTAGAACTTGCTTGTAAGACCACAGATTCTATCATCGAGAAAGGCACGGGGCATCACCTTAGGATATTCGCTACCTAAAACAACCCTCAAATCGAACTCCAAAGTGGGCTCTTCGGGCACTTTGATGAATCCCTTCCACTTCTGATAGTTGTCTCCATCCCTAGCACGGGGGACCAGCTGAAACCACATGGGTGCTTTAAACCTCTTCATTAACAGATTCTTATAACGCACCATAAAGGCGAGTTCAACTTTGACTCGATCATACCAGTCTCGATCCCTTGGTGTGATGCGAGAAACTTCCTTTGGCATTTCCGGGAAATGTCTTTCAATTCCAGTATCGAAAACGTCCTCATCTGTCCCCACAATGGTTCGGGGGAGAATCCTGAAATTAGTACCATACTTTGCTACTACTTCCCCAACCGTTTCGCTTAGTAGATCATCAAGCATGCCGCGATGTTTCTCTTCGCTTTGTATGCTTGTCTCCTCCAAGGGCAGCCCAAGTTTCTTTATCACATCTCGAACTACTTCCTTGAATAATACGTCCGTGCCAACTACCACTGGTATCTGGTCCCTGCGGACCCCGACTGTGGGTTTGAAGATAAGTTTGACCAATCCAAACACCCTATTGACTTAAATCCTTGCCCTCTATGTCCACTTCGTCTTCTAAGAACTTTTCGCTCCAAAAAAACAACAAAGAAAGGGAAAGATAAAGTGGAAGGAGATGTTACAAACTAATAAGGTTCTAATTCTCATATGATATTAATTGGAACCAACTAGATGAGAAGGAAGGATTCATCTTGGTCAACGGAGTTGTATTGGAGGAAGCCATCAAAAACTACATTCAACACCGTGCAGCTGCGAGCAAAACAGAGGTGTATGGATGGCTTATCGGTTTTGATAATCCAAAAGGTGACGTGTTCATCACAGCGCCCCTAGACTGCACACGTTATGATAGGCAAAGCGTGAGCGATGCTGTACCCAACATAGACGAGTTACATATAGTCTCCGCAATGATGATACAGGGCATGGGGATTGTGGGAATCTACCACTCACACCCAAGAGAAGTATTTCACAGCTCCACTGATGACTACACAGTACAGACTTTGGCGAAGATGTATCCAAACATCGTATCCATTGTAACCAACGGCGATGAGACACGCTGTTACCGGCTTCTTGATGGAAAGATTGGAGAAGTCTCCCCAACCCAAGAGACCTTGCCTCCCACCAATTATCTCAATTTCCAGTTACCCATCAAATCCCAAGTACACATTGGCAGCAAAACACGACATGATCAAATAGATTCCTTGGTTTCTACTCAGCTACAAACAGCACTCCAGGATAGTCTTGAGAAATGCCATTTCAAGCTTGACGGTAAGCGTTTAAAAGACAAACAACGACTCAGCAAACTCCCATCTGGTAGTGCTGTTCTACTGCAACCCAGTCATTGGCAAATGCCCTCCAAGGATACCCTAACCCTCCAAGGGAGGCCTATTCTCACCTCAGTCGAGACAACCCTAAAAGCCCGTGTTATAGTAAGGGAAGGGGAACGGCTGAGAGATTTAAGAAATGCCATCGAAAACGAGTTAGCAGATGATTTAGTCCAGAAAATAGCGTCAGGCAAATACTTCCACAAGGAGAAACGTTACACACCTGCTCAAACTATCTTCATCAAATACTTGCAGGCCCATCTAAAACTCTACATACCCTTTGGTAAACCAGACCCAGACCAATACAATTACTGTAAAGAACTGGTCAACTCTGCACGACTTTTACTAAAACTCGGTAAACAGGCAGAAGCGTTGATCCTACTTCTCGGGCTGAGCAAATACTTTGGAGGAGTGGGAGACAAAGAACTCCAAAGCGAGGCAAAGGCAATCTCAGAATCCTAATAATATCAATTCATCAAGAAGAGAACATACTTAAGAACCAATTAACACTACTATTAGAGAAGTTCCCAGGCTGGGGACCAGGATGGATATTTAACAATGGGAATACTCGATAAAATACTCGGAAGAAACAAATTCGACTTAGAGCTTGTAGAGCGTCTGAAGGACAAGATAGACGACTTCATTCTCGACATCCGTACAAAGGAACGAATGGCCAAACACCGAATCAAGAGGGCAATTGAGCAGAATCGTCAAGCGCCACCAGCTTTGCTTATGCAATGGAAGATGTCGAGAACACTACTGCTTTCACTGGAAAACACTAGTGCGACTTTGGATACTGCCATAACCATGCGAACCTTCATGGAAGGTGTAGCAGAGATCCTTGGTACAAAGGAGATGGCAAAAGTAGGCGAAATGATGGGCAAAATCGCCACCGAGATGCGTACCATGAGCGCGGGCGTCAGCGAAATGATCAAGATGTCGAAGGGAATAGTGACCGGCTTGACACGGTTCACCGAGAAAACCGGTATTCAGATGGAGGAATTAAGTGCCATCGCGATGGATGCCTCCGAATCAGATTATTCAGAGATAACAAGAGAAATAGTCGGTGAAATCAGTGCAGATGACCCAGAGTTCGTCCGATCTCTTCCAAAGGAAACTCTAAGAGATCTAGGGATTGAGAAACAGAAAGGCTCCTAATCATGGGAGGGCCGGGGAGGATTGCACTGTCTTCGATAAAGGAATTTAAGACCCTGCGGCAACTGCTTCGCGTGCAACTGCAAGCCCAGAAATACGCCGAGGCAATTGTCACTACTAAGAAGATTCTCACAATACTCAAGGGGCTCGAGTTGTCAGCTCCACAGGAGGTCAAGGATGTTTGGCGGAAAACCGCTGAAAGCTACAGGACCTTACTAGAAAAACTCGAGAAAACACCCAAGCAAATCGCTGCAATACCAGGGCAAGAGGAAACACCTGATGGTAGCATCGGTGCAGTTGACCTTCCAAAGGATTGCGCTGAAATGTTCTCCTCAGCCTCAAAGTCAACACTGGGTTTCAACGATCTTGCTGGACTAGAACAAGTCAAGGAGGACTTGAAGGATAGCATCGAACTGCCCCTCAAATACCCAGACAAATGGCAGAAACTAGGTGTCAAATCAATATCTGGGCTTCTGCTATATGGTCCGCCAGGATGTGGCAAGACCTATGTGGCCAAATGTGCATCTGGTCAATTCAACATCAGACTACTGGTGGCTGACCCATCGGTGGTCATGTCGAAGTACGTTGGCGAATCAGAGAAGGTCGTCGCCAAATTATTCAAGTGCGCACGAAAGGCAGCACCTGCCATTGTATTTGTCGATGAGGTGGACAAACTCATCCCCCTCGAATCCAAAGGATCTGAGGTGCCACAGCGAGTGGAGGCACAGTTCCTCCAAGAGATGAGTGGCATAAAGCCTGAAAGCAACTTCATCGTCGTTATGGCAACAAATGAGCCCTGGAACCTGAATCCAGCAATCATTCGCCCCGGTAGGATTGACCGATGGGTGTATGTCCCGGAACCTGACAGAGAGACTCGACAGCGAATATTCGAGTTAAACCTCTCAGGTTTGACCATTTCAGGCGAAGTGAGTTACTATAAACTCGCAGCAATGACGGAACCTACAGATACGCGCTGTTATGCAGCTTCAGATATTACAGCCATTTGTGAGGACATCAGGCTTCACATCGCAAAGGACTGGGCAGAAACGGACATCCTGTCACCTGTTACGATGCAACGGGTCAAGGATGCTATGAAGAAGGTCAGGCCCTCAATCTCCAAGCAACAAATCTCACGATACATCAAATGGGGCAAGGACCCCAAGGCAACTGGACGGAGTGTTTAGAAAATGTTCTTTAGAAGAAAACCAACTGTAGAAAGAATCGTTGAACGAATCATCAAAATAGGTAAGGAATTACGGGACGCCGGTCAACCAAGTAAGATGAGAGAACTTGCGCGAGATGCTGCAGGTTTGATAAGAGATGTAACATACGATCAGCGAGAAGAAATCTGGTCATCAGTCAATCTAGAATATTTCAACGAATCAATTGCCTACTATCAACGTCAAGTTGATGACGCATATCGCCGATTACACAACGAACTTTCTAAAATGCGTAAATTGAAAGAGCAAGGACAACCAATCCCGGATAGTATAGTGGGACTTGTGAAAGAGCTAGAACTAGAGCTAGACGAAGAATATGCCCTTCTACACCTTCACAAAAGCCGTCAATTGCTGATAAGGCGAATTGTGAAAATGGGACGAACCCCAGATCAAGCTGTGAAAGAAAGCATCCGACATACACAGCTATCCCAGGCGCACTTCATGAAACTGCGACACCAGTGGGGAATGTATAAGGAACTAAGCCGGGAATGGGGATCTGCAGATGAACTACTTGATAAATACGGGTCGCTAGATTATGAATCACCACCTGTAACTGAATCATCCGCAGAAGCCACAGAGGAGCAGAGTGAAGCAGATCGTCTACTTGAAAAATATAAAGAAGAAGGATGACAGAAATCACCTTTATCCCAACTGAGCAGGCCATTCGAGATGTTTTACGCGAAATCGAGAAGATGCGGCGTGGCATCCTTAGCCCCCACGCTATTACCATTGAGGCTACGCGATTCTCCTTTTCCAAGGGAAGATTTGGAGGCGGAGGTCTTAAAGAGAAACGTGTAACAGGTGACCTGCTAGCCATCTGTCCTGTTCTCAAGGAAAACATCGAGTCTGCGAAGGGATTGGGTGATAACCGGGATCTACAGATACAGATTATGCTACGAGTACTCAAAGAATTTCAGTTGGTAAGAAAGGGCGTAGATAGTCTTCGCCAGGCGTTTCACCTCATTGACCGCCTTGAAGCAATAACAGATATTGGCCACCCAAAGTCCTTCACCAAAGCCCTCAAGAAGGTCCAATTAAAAATCGAATCCATCCAGCTCCAGCTCTTACTGAACGGTACCCACAATCTCGACATCCTCACAGAACTTGAAGCAAGGGTTGAGAAGCTAGAAGCGCAAGTTAAACAGCACCTAGCAGCACCCAGCTTTTCCGAACCGACCATTGACGATGTAGAACCCAGTACTACCGTTGAACCCGACACATCACCATTAACACCTGAGGATGCAGCTGAAGCACTCGAAGAATGGCCAAAAGATGATGTGGAAAAATCCTTCTCACAACTTGATGCGATAATCAAGAAAATGAAGACCGAGGGGCTCACAGAAGCCCCAGTTGGAGACATAGAGCCTAAAATCGTCCGTGCCTACATGATCACCCACGATACAAGAATGAGGTATGACATCGTCCAACACAGAATCGTAGACGACGAATAGAAAAATTGAATACTCTCTGGAGGGAAGAAGATATGAGCGAATGTGAGCAATACCTGAAAAGAGCCAAGAAAGCTGCAAGTGTACTCAAACGGGATTGGTGGACAGCTGGAAGCCACTTTCGGCTGGCAGCAGACTGCTTTGAGAACCATGGGAAATGGAAAGAAGCTGCTGATGCCTACCTACAGGCTTGCGAAGCCTTGGGAAAGTATGATAGGGATGAGCGGATGAGCCGGGAAGGACAGGTACAAACCGCCATCAAGGGAATATTCTGTACTAGTAAAGTAGACAAAGCAGATAGGAATCTTGTTGCAGTTGAATACCTCCTCAAGGTTCTCACAGCTTTGGATGAACAAATCCTTCGGGAGTTCCTAGAAGTGCATGATTACTCTCAAGCCATTGTGCTTGTTGAAGCGATTGTCGTTGGTTCAAGGTTTGTGAACAAATCCGAACAAGCCACCGAATACGGGAGAAAACTCGCTATCCTCTATCGCGACTATTCGAAGCTACTTATGGGGCGTCGTGGAATCGATAAGGCATTTACACTCCTCTCCAAAGGCATTATCAAAGTAACGGCATTAGCGAAACGAAAGGATGTCAACATGCTCATGAAGCAGTATTTTGAAATGCTCTCCACCCAAGTGGACATACTAATCGGAAAGAGTGATTGTCAATCAGCAGCCACTACCCTCCACACACGAATAAGAGAGCTTGCCCAATGCGCTTCTGGGAAAATCGTCAATCCCTACACATCCAGGTTTCTAAAGCAGATTTCTCAACGGGCAGAGAAACTTTCTGGACCTTGCAAGGAAGTACTGGGTAACGCGGTCACAATGTTAGAACCTAGCCCTACCACAGGAACCGAAGCAGATCTAGAAGAGTTAGATGATACAGTGGAAAGCCCTGTAGCTGATGACTTGGAAAGCGAGATATTTGCAGTGCAGGAATCTATCAAGGCCTTGGAGAAGAAATTCGACGATGGCCTCGTCTCAACCCCTGACTATACTCGTTTACTGCGAGGATACTACAAGTCCCTCTACACTTTACGATTAAAGCTGGAGAAGGAATAGTCATGCCTGGGATGAGAGAGAAAGACACCAACCTCAAACAAACCCGCAAAGCTAGCTCCTTCTCAGATTTATCCCAAGCAGAACAGGCACGCATAGATCCTCAGCTTATCCAACATTTGAATTGGAGGGACGCTTCGTCTCTGGTATCCATCATTGTTAAATTGACCAGTTTCGATGACGCGGTGCTCGACACGTTACCCTCTGGTTTCTCTATTCGCCGTCGAATGAAGCTGCTTGCGATGGTGTCGGGTGAAGGCTCGGTTGAGACCATACTCCAGCTAGCCCAGTGCAGAGGAGTGGTAATGATTTCCGAAGACTTAGAAGTTCAGGCATTGGAGGGTACGGCCCAGAACAGCACCTAACAATACAAGGGAGGAATATGTTTTGAAAATTGCTAAGCATCTTAAAATCCTGGCAAAGCTCTGTAACAAACACCTAGATGGAGCCCTCATACCCATCTACACTCGGTTACGCGGAAAACCCACATCCAGAAAGGTTGGAGAACCACTTGGGCTAGATGATGCCCTCGAAGCTGCAGGAGTGAAGCCAGCAATGCTCCAAAAAGGTGGTGTAGAGGTTTCAAGCGTCACAAGCCTAGTCAGCGGATTTAGTGGTCAACTCTCCTCCAAGAGCTTAGCCCGTAAGGGCTTAAAAGCCCTTTCCGTGGGAGCAGAAGAGGTCCTCCTCGACAGAGACGTATACCCTCTACTAGATACCACAGGTACCCAAATAGCAGCCACCCACGCTCACAGCCTAGGTCGTTATGGAGGGGGTGTTAAGGTAGCTGTGCTCGATTCAGGATGCGACCTAGGACATCCAGACCTTAAGGTCAAATCAACCATAAACACACTGGATCGAACCAACGACATCACCGACATCACTGGACATGGGACCCATATTTCTTGCATCGTCGCAGGCAAAGGCGAGAACGATGACCGCTACACCGGAATCGCTCCCGAATGTGAGCTCCTAGTCGCCAAGTGCATAGGACCAGTCAGTGCCATGCTACAAGCCTTTGACTGGGCAGCCTCCAACGAGGTGGACATCATCAACTGCTCCGTCGGGCTAGCGGACCCTGAAGCCACATCCCCCCACCTCTTAGAATATATTCGCGTCCTCCACCAAGAACGCAGAATACTAGTCTGTGTGGCGGCAGGAAACGAAGGACACAAAGACTGGTACACTATTACCTGCCCAGCCGACTCCCCTTACGCCTTATCCGTTGGAGCCGTGGACAAAGAAAACCAGATCGCCGTCTATAGCAGCTGCGGACCCACAAGAAACGGGTTTGTCAAACCAGACATCCTTGCCCCAGGCGGTGACTCGGTCAATGTCAGACCCCCCGACTGCATCTACGAGGGAGGTGTCACCGCCGCCCGATCCCAGCACATCACCGGAGAACCCCTCTACTGGCTCAACCCCTGCTTTGTCAACGCCCAGTATATGATGGCATCGGGAACAAGCCAAGCAGCCCCCCACGCTTCAGGTGCTGCAGCTATTGTACTGGAGCAATTGCGAAAGAGTTATGGTAAGGATTTGGCAGGACACTCGCCCAGCGACCTGATAAGATGGGCAATCCTGAGTGGTGCCAAGGACCTGGGCATGGATGTCTGCCAACAGGGCTATGGACTACTCCAGATAGACCAGACCATGGAAATCATAGGCCGAAAAGAAGTACAGAAACCCACCCCACTCCACCCCTCAACAACGACGCCTCCCACTCCACCACCCCTACTGAACCCTGAGATCGTTCAGAGCCTAGCAATCGTTACAAAGTCCTACAAGCTGCCCAGCGTAGGAAGAATCGCAAACCTTTGCTTGCATGTCCTTCGCAAGAGCTATGACAAGGAAGGTGTGGCTCTCCTCTCACAGTCGGTTCTTCGTTCCAATATCATGTCCGACTTGCGTATGGTCTATTATCTCGAATGCAAATTACCTGCAAAATTGCAGCGTCGATCCCTGAAAACGGCTGCAGCCTCTGCCTTGCAGAGTCTGGGTTGGACCAGCACTAGCCGTCGACGAGTCAGTGAGACCAGTCAACTCGACGAGAAAGGTTAAAATTTAAAAGCATCGAGGAGTCGCAAGAGCATCAAAAGTGGGAGAAGCCTGAGTAACCCTGATGAACGCTTATGCTCCTTCTTCTACCGCAATGAGATCGTTGCATTGACGGGTCAGGGTGTGGAGTGTTAATACGAGGAGTGTATCCTCTTCGAAGAGTTTGAGGGCCGCCTTGGGCTCGCCTGTATACTTCATGAGAGTGTTTTCAGCAGCTTCAAGAGAATAGAAGGTTTTGTTGTCGCGGCTGGGGATGGTCTGCACGGCACTGGTGCGAGCCAGGTTGGCGAGGATTTCTAGGAGCATGTCCTCTGGGATACTGTGTTTATTAGCAAAGGCTTGGACATTGAGCACACCATCAGCCCTTGTGGGTGATAAGACATAGCGGATTTCATCGGCAAAGATGACTTCAGCTAGCTCAGTGGACTGGGCAATGTCCTTAATCGGAATGACTTCGAGGATGCCGGGCCACCAGCTCTTGATGACATACTTGGTCAGTTCCTTGAAGTAGCTGGCGGGTTGGTCGCCGAAGGTGGGGCACTGGAGCTGCTGGGAGAGGATACGCTTAGTCACGTTAATTGGTGTGGACTGTTCTGAGAGGTCTCGGGAAACCAGCAGAAGTGAACTATACCCTGTCGCCTTGCAGAACAGCTCATGGAGTAGCTCCCGGAACTCGTCCGATTGGGTGTTAGGTTCAGCGGCAAGGGCTGTGCTAATGGAGGCGCAGAGTTCTGCGTGGATGAGCATGAACACACGAGCCGCAATCTGCCCTGCCAAAATATCCTTGGCGAGTTCCTGTGTGTAGGGGGCACGGTAGACAACTCGGATCTGGTGGCGGTCGTTGCCGATTCGGCTGATGAGTTCCTCAAGCCTCTCACCCTCCTTGCCCATCACACCTAACCCGCTAGCCTTGGTCAGGTTTTTGTGTACCTCGACCATCAAGCGGTCTATGTTCTCCGACAAGATATTGAGCTGGTCACGGACATCACGAGTCTCAATTCCTTTGAAGTATTCGCTAAGACGCTTTTGCAGCCGGGACAGGAAGGGCTTGAGCGCTTGGCTAACGCTCCAGGCCAGGGAGATTGCTTGCGGAAGTAAATACCAAACCATGATAACACCTCATCACTCCAGCTAGGAGCTGACCTTCACCTTTATCTCCTCCTTCTGGGGCAGGGGCGTACAGCCCACTAAGGTGGCGCTTTCTAGGAGAAGCCCTTTTAGTTGCAGCTCATGCCCCATGCCCTCTCGGAGCGCCTTCTGGATTGCCCTCCCCTTCGCAGAGACAATCTGCTTATAGGTCTGCTCCCCGAAGAAGGGCCGGCAAGCCTTAACCAGGGCGTCCTGAAGGCTCTTGGACAACTCGTTGATGGTGAAGCTAAACTCTGGAACACGAGCCTTCCCTCCCGACTCCTTATCAGCCTTTGACTGGGATCTCCAGTAATCCAGAAGAAGAATATCGTGCACCGTGTTCGAATCCGCAGTGCTGACCACAATGGTAAAGGCTGCACCGATGGGTTTCTGGTCCTTTGTAAGAAACTTAAACGCCTTCTGGACCCCACAGGGAACCTCCACGGGATCCGTCCTGATGGCTTCCAGACAATCGTTCTTGCCCCACTTCCCAAAATCCACTTGGCTACCACCCGTGATGACCTCCCGGATGCTCCATTTATCCAAGCGGTGAACCGTAGCGCCGACAGGGAAAGGCGCATTCTTCAGCCGGTCTTTACGGAGACCACGCACCGTGAAGAGCTTAGCAAACTCATCCTTCCCCGGCGACAAAGGACTATCCAATGTCATACCTCCTACACGTTAGGCAACAAGCACCCAAAAGCCTTTCTCTTACAACTTTACCAACTTCAGAGCCGATGAGACTTACTGGATGTTCTATGGATTCCCAGCTTTTCCAGACAGCCCCTCCTCAGAGGACTCCTCTTTCTCCTCCAATTCACGGATATCCTGGTCAATTTCGCTGAGTTTTTTCCTCCTTGCACGGCTTCGAAGCCAGTAAACAATTAGTAATGCTACCACAGCAACTACTGCGATTGCACTACCAATAATCACTATTGGTAAGTTATCAACCGTCGAAGAAGGAACTGTAATAGTAAAAGTGGTGGAATTCATATTATCATAGGGGTCATTGACGGTAACCGTGAGTGTGTATATGCCTGGAGGTAGACTTTCAGGATTGGAGAGGAAGCCAGTATTTGTGATTCTGAAATGGATGGTGTCATCGACTTCCCAGCCTGCAATCCCAGAGAGGTCATAAGCCCTGAACTGCAAACTCAGCATTTCACCCACCTCTAAGACCTGATCATCAGGCTCCTCTATCCAGGTGGGTGGAGTAATATCTTGTACTGTAATTCTTATGATAGTAGTACAATATCCTCCATAGGGGTCATAAGCTCGCACTTCTAGCCAGTATGTACCCACATCCAAATCCGTTATGTTGCAGATGAGGCCAATCCCGCTGATATCAAACCGTGGAGTGTCGTTGACCCAATAGTAGTCGATACCTGACAGGTCCCAGGCATCAACGTCATAGTCAAAGTCGTCCCCATACTCACAAACCTGATCTATGGGTGTTGAAACCCACGTGGGATTATCACTATCTTGGATTGTAATTTGGATTGTGCAGGTACAATATCCTCCATAGGGGTCATAGGCTCTAATTTCCAGCCAGTATGTGCCCACATCCAAGTCGGTCACATTCGTAATGAGCCCAACACCGTTGATGTCAAACCGTGGAGTATCGTTGACCCAGTAGGAGCTGATGCCTGACAAGTCCCAGGCATCAACATCATAGTCAAAGTCAACCCCATACTCACGAACCTGATTCTCTGGTGCTGGAACACCCCAATTAGGATCGGTCGTGTCCTCAATAGTGACGTTGATGATAGCTTCACAGTATCGACTATGATTATCAAATGCTCTGACTACTAACCAGTAAACATCCACATCCAATTCTGTCACGTTTGTGATAAGGCCAACACCATCAACATCAAACCTACCTGAATCATTAACCCAGTAGTAGTCGATGCCTGACAAGTCCCAGGCATTAACCCCAAAACTGATGTCATTTCCATACTCTTCAACTTGGTTAGTGGGTGTTGGGCTCCAAATAGGGTCATAGTTATCCTGGACAGTAATCGAGAAGTTTGCTGAACAATCGCGACCACAAATATCATACGCTCTAACCTCTAGCCAGTATGTGCCCACTTCCAAATCTGTCGCGTTTGTGACAAGGCCAACATCATCAACATTGAACCTCACGGTGTCATTGACCCAGTAGTAGTCTATGCCCGAATTATCAGAAGCATTCACTTCATAACCGAAGATGCTACCGAACTCTATTATCTGATTGCCTGGTGTCTCATCCCAAGTGGGATCGTAGCTGTCTTGTACCGTCACTGAGAAGTTTGCTGATACCTCATTACTGTAAAAGTCATAAGCCTTGACTTCAACCCAATAGATACCAACTGGTATGGTTGTTACGTTTGTAATCAATCCGCTACTATCGATAGAGAAGCGTCCTGAATCATTGATCCAGTAGCCTATTACAGATGACGGATCTGAAGCGTTCAAATCATAGGTGAAGTCATAAAGATACTCTACTGCTTGATTCGTGGGGTTTTCATCCCATGTTGGACCAAGAGTATCTTGTACAGTCACATTGAATGTAACAGTATTGAAGTAGTTGTAGAAATCATAAACCTTAATCTCAAGCCAGTACACCCCCACCTCAAGCTTTGTATCGTTAGTGAGAATCCCATTTGCATCGATGTAAAAATCACTGTCGTTGACCCACCAGGTCAGCGGCGGCGAGGGGTCGGTAGCATTCAAATTATAACCAAAAGCTACATCATACTCTGAGTCTTGAGATGTGGGAGTTTCCACCCATTCGGGTGCTGTTGTGTCCTCAACAGTGATTATAATTGTGGTATTGAGGGAGTTCTCATAATCATCACAAACTCCAATACTTAACCCATACACACCTACCGCAAGTGTTGTACTGTTTGTGATGATCCCATCTACATCAATGGAGAAATTATCTGTATCATTTATCCACCAAAAGAGCGACCCCGAAGGGTCACTAGCATTCAGATTGTAGTTGAGAAATGTTATGGTAAACTCTATTGTCTGATTTTCTGGTGTATCTACCCATTCGGGTGCCGTGGTGTCCTCAACGGTAATCGTTATAGTAGCGTTGAGGGGGTTCCCATACTGGTCGCTAACGCCAACATTCAGCACATAATCTCTCACCGCAAGTGTTGTGCTGTTGGTGATGACTCCATCAACACTGATGGAGAAGTTGATGATATCGCTTATCCACCAGACAAGAGGTTCCGAAAGGTCAGTAGCATTCAGGTTATAACTAAGGGACTCGCTTATGAACTCTATTGTCTGATTGTCTGGTGTCTCCACCCATTCGGGTGCAGTAGTGTCCTCAACGGTGATGTTGAAAGTGGCGGTTAATATGTTGTTGTAGGTGTCGTTGACCCATACTTGAAGCTCGTAATCTCGTATCTCGAGGTATGTGTTATTGGTGATGACTCCACTTGCATCGATGGTGAAGTTGATAGAATCACTTATCCACCAGTGACTCAGCCCTGAGGTGTCGGTAGCATTCAAATCATAGGAGAAGTATTCATTATATTCACTAGATTGGTCGGTGGGGCTCTGAAGCCAGGATGGTGCAGTAATATCGATTATAATGGTGAAATTCGTGGTGAGTGAGTTATCGTAGCTGTCATTTACCCATACTTGGAGGCCATACCACCCATTCGTCAAGTCTGTGATGTTGGTGATAATACCATCTGTATCAATTGAGAAGTTTTCAGTGTTATTTATCCTCCAAGCAAGTGGCAACGAGGGGTCAGAGGCGTTTAGGTTGTAGTTTAGCGAGTCACCAGGATCCAGATAATAGTCATCAGGCGTCTCCACCCATTCAGGCGGGGTAGTGTCCTCAACGGTGATCGTGATAGTGGTGTTCAGAGAGTTCTCGTAATTATCACTAACTCCAATCCGCAATAAGTAGACTGTGCCTACAGAACCCAAGGGAGTGGCGTTGGTAATGGTTCCTCCAGGACTGATATTGAAGGTGGTGCCGTTGACCCACCAAGTTAGCGGCAAGGAGGGATCAGTGGCATCTAAATCATAACTGAAGTTCTCAAGATACTCAGCATCCTGGTTTGTAGGACTCCCCACCCAGTCGGGTGCAGTAGTGTCCTCGACGGTGATTGTGATGGTAGTATTAAGAGAGTTTCCATATTTGTCGCTAACTCCAATCCGTAACAAGTAGGTTGTTCCAACGGATCCCAAACCTGTGTTATTTGTAATGATACCTTCAGAGCTGATATTGAAGGTGGTGCCGTTGACCCACCAAGTTAGCGGCAGCGAGGGATCAGTGGCATCTAAATTATAAGTGAAGTTCACGAGATATTCCGCATCTTGGTCTGTTGGACTCTCCACCCACTCGGGTGGGGTGTTGTCTTCGACAGTGATTGTGATGGTAGCGTTGAGGGAGTTCTCATACTTGTCGCTGACGCCCACATTCAACACATATTCCCTAACCTCCAGCGTTGTGTCGTTGGTGATGACTCCTCCACTACTGATGGAGAAGTTGATGATATCACTTATCCACCAGACAAGAGACCCTGAAAGGTCAGTAGCATTCAGATTATATTCGACGGGTTCGCTTAGGAACTCTATTGTCTGGTTTTCTGGTGTCTCCACCCACTCAGGTGAAGTATTATCTACAATGGTTATGTTGAAAGCAGCAGTTTGGATATTATTGTAAGTATCATTGACCCATACTTGAAGCGTGTAGACATCCACATCAAGGAATGTGTTGTTGGAAACAATTCCATCAGTATCAATGGAAAAGTTGGTAATATCGCTTATCCACCATGTATCCAGCGGGGAATAGTCTGTTGCATTTAAATCATAGTGGACGGTGTAGCCAAGCTCAAAGGTTTGATTGGTAGGTGTTTCTACCCAAGCGGGGGAAACAGGTTCGTGGGGATGAGTAGAGTAGGTAAACTCCGTATCATCAGTGTCGGTATCTCCATCTGTATCCTCGTTATCAAGGTCGGTATCTGCACATATTTCATAATCATCGGGAAGAGTGTCACTATCAGTGTCGTTATAAAAGCCTGTTCGGTAAGGATTACCTCGGAAACATTTACTTGGCCAGAGATATGTTGCTGTTCCCTCCCAGGAAATATCAAAACAATACACCCAGTTGGTTTGCTCACCAAAAATCAATTCTTGTTTATCATCACCATCTACATCAACCACAACTGGTGATGAATTGCCTGGTTCTGTAATTACGTAGAACCACTCACTTGTCCCGTTTTCGTTCAAGCAGTAGAATCTGGTCAGAGCGGTTACGTATATCTCTAACTTACCGTCTCCATCACCATCAACTACACAAAGTGATCCAGTATATGCCTCTATATCACCGGTGTCCCACTTCCAATTCCCCGATCTGTCTAGACAATAGACCTTTCCGTCAAGGGAGGTGAAGATGATTTCCAGCCAGCCATCGTAGTTTACATCAGCTAACACAGGTGATGATATTACTGATCCGCCGGTTAGGTAGCTCCAGTCTTGATTCCCAAACGCGTCCAAGCAGTAAAGGTTTTTATCAGGATCGTTAGAGCCAAAAAAGATTTCCATTTCGTCGTCATTATCCGTATCTCCTAGAACTGGTGAGGCATGAATCTCTCCACTTGATGTATAGTTCCATTCTTCATTCCCAGATCCATCAAAGCAGTAAAGGTGTTTATCGTAAGATCCGATAATTATCTCTTGATCGCCATCGTTATCAACATCACCCACCGCGGGTGATGACTTCACATGATCCCCCGTTGGTGTTTGCCACTCAAAATTCCCCGTAGGTCCGTCAAAGCAGAAGAGTGATCCGTTAAAGCAGCCAACTAGCACTTCCAAGTCTCCGTCTTTATCCACGTCAGCTACCGCTGGCGATGATTCTAGTTCTGCAGTCGTATCGATTGTTTTCCACTCTTGGGTTCCTGTCCCACTAAAGCAGTAAATGGAACCGTCATGTGAACCAACAATGATTTCCAGTTGATTATCATCGTCCACATCAGCTATGACAGGTGCTGAGGTCACAGCAGTGCCAGCTGATACTTTCCACTCAACCCAGCCAGTTGAGCCATTGAGACAATAGAACGACCCATTAGCACATCCAACAAGCACCTCCATTGCACCATCTTCGTCCACATCCGCCACCGCTGGCGATGAATCCACATTGTTAGCAGTTAGATTTTTCCACTGAAGAGTATAAGTTGGATCTGGAAGCGGCGGATCTTGAGTTGTAATCTGCAGAATCGAGTTGACAGAATTCTCTATTCCACTGTCTTCGAAAGGTAAGGATTGGTCAGAGGCTACTAATTCACTTGAGTGATCCCCAAATTGATTAATAGATGGAGAAAGTGTAGCAGATGAGCTGGCAGCCCATGGAAAGGCTGCAAGGCACAACAGAATCAAACTTAATACAAAGGGTCTCCTAAAACGGTGATCCATGAATGACTTATTTACCATACATGTTCCCTCCTGTAATTCCCTATGGGAACAGACAAATAGGTTAGTGTGTGCTCTAGATATTTAAGAGTAATGACTCTAAGCGGCTATCCCTCAACTTGAAGAGCTAGCAGACTCTTCTTCCTAGTCGAAAGAACTGTCCAATGCTATAACTTCTAAATGCTAAGCTACTCTCACCTAACAATCCTACTCCCACGGTAACCTACAATCTTTTATA
>JAEOTB010000095.1 GCA_016840065.1 Candidatus Hermodarchaeota archaeon
CAACAGGACCTATCAAAGCAGCAGTCAGCTCTTACCGAGAATATCGAAAGCATAGCCAACCAAGTCACAACCGAAACATCCACACAAATAACCAACCTCCACCAAACCACCCAAACAACCATACAGAATCTGCAAAAGGGTGTAGCTCATCAAGAGAGACTAATTCGTGATTTAGAGCACCAAATGCAAGCGATTCTACAAAACCAAATATCCTCGGTAACCAAAGAACTGGGTATTGCATCTACCCAAATTCGAGAATTCATCCAAGATAAAGTAAGACAGACAGAAAAAACCGTTGAACAGTTGGGTGCAACAAGCACGGCTAAAATTACCGAGTATCGAAATGCATTCGAAATACAAATGAGAGCGTTCGAAACCGATGTGAATACAGAAAGTGACAAATGTATGTCCTCCCTTCAGCGAGAGTTAGCTCAGTTTATCAAGACAGTAAACAAGATAGTAAATACAACTGAAACCGCAGCTGAACAACTTCAATTAGAACTAGATTCACAAGCATCCAAGTTCACACCAGCCTATCGAACACAAGTCAATCAGCACCACAATATTTTTCGAGAATACTTACTAAATGAGATACAGAAAATCATTACAAGATTTAGTGAAGTAGAAAATACACTACTCCCCCACATTACTAGAATTGGACAAGAAACACGCCAATCCCTTGAAGACTCGCTTACCTACACAACAAACTCGATTGAAGAGAGTAAAGGGAAGATTCGTTCGGAAAGCGAGAAACTTGTGATTGAGTGCAAGGCAGCAATGAAGTCTACAATCGATAATGTGAGAATCAATTTTTCTGAGAAACTTGCTACGATGAAAGACAGTTTGATCAGAGTACACAATCAAACTCTACAAAAAGCCATAGATATCTTGACTGCATTTCAAAGTGAAACGACCAAAGCACTAGCGAATGCTGAGCGCTCTTTTGATAGTGAAATTTCATCTTCGAGAGGAACTATTGAGCAAGAACTAGTCCAATCAACCCAAGAGTTCGCCAAAGGCGTAGAAAACATCATAGAAGTATTGAAAGGCAACTCAGAGGAAGCGTTGAAGATAACCAATGAGACATTGAGGGCAGCATACGAAACGTCAGGGTCAGAAATTCAACAGCATCTTAGTGAAATCATCTCGATTATCACACAATTATCGAATTCTACAAAAGAAAATCTTCAGACACAAACACAGAAAATCAAAGATAACATGGAAAGTCGAATTGAAGAGAAGAGGCGTTCCTTAGAAACCGAAACGCAGACCTCTTCACAAACTATCACAACAGCTATCGCTGAATCAAAAGAATTAGTAACCTCTATACTCAACAAGTATACAAAAAACGTTGTTCCTCTTACACAGAGCATCCAGGCAAAATCAGAGACTGCCCATACCATGTTATCAAATCTGTGGGAGTTGCTAGGTACTATTCAAGTTTCTGAAATCGAGAGAACATGGCGCATTGTCTCTAGCGAGAAAGTCAAAATCCGGCTAAAAGACATGCTAGAGCGTGCTAAATCTACAATAACACTTGTTTTCCCTAACTACGACGAGATTCCCCAGAAAATCTTGATGAAGATATCACCTGATGTCCGAATTCACCTCATCACAAAGATAGATGAAAAACACACCCAGCATGCTCAGAAACTACTAGAAAAGGGTAATATCCGGATCTGGCATACAATACACATGCCGTTCTATGCAGGAGCCAGAGACAGCGAGGAGGTTCTCATAGCGCCTGTCCACGGTGATCCTCAGGAAATAGTGGCAGTTGTTAGTGATCAAGAAAGCTACATCTCCCTATTCAACAAAGCCCTTGGTCCTAGATGGATCTCCAGTGCTAAGGAAATCCGTCGAAATTAGCATCTACTATGTAGGTGGCGTACGACCGACTACGTTAGTAGATGCCTTCCTGATAAATTGCGCCTCGAAAATCTCATTCACACGCTGAATAGTATCAGCTTCCTCCGGCGATTTATCATATCGGATTTGTTTGATTCGTGCAAACCTCAAGGCTTTCCCAGATGGATATCTTACCGAACGCTGGATTTCATCATATTCAACTTCTACTACGATTTTAGGTTGTACAAATACAACATTTCTGCGTTTTCCCACCTGAATTTCTAGAAGGCGTGTAGTAATCTCTTCGAATTCTGCATCAGTAAGACCTTTGAATGTTTTACCTAGCATCATGAACTCTGCAGTTTCTGGATTCCATGCCCCTAGATGATAATCAGAAAGCCAACGATGCCTACGTCCAGTTCCGTACTCTGCTGCGATGATTACCAAATCCAATGTTTCTAAACTCTCTTTGATTTTCAACCATGCTTTTCCCCGAATGCCAGGTTTATAGAGACTATCCGTCCTTTTAGCAATTAATCCCTCGTGACCCTTCTGAATAGTAGAAGCGAAGAAGGCTTCTGCTTCCTGAAAATCAGTTGTGATGATTTGAGGAACAAGCGGAATGGAGCCACATACGGTAGACAACCGTTGTCGCCTTTCAGTATATGGATGGTCGATGAGTACTTCTTCGTTGAGCATTAATAAATCGAAGAGGAAAAGACTCACAGGAATCTCTTTTACGAGTCTTTCTACATCACGAACTCGTCGAAACCGCCGCATGAGATGTTGAAAGGGAAGTGGGCGACTGTCTACCCCTACAGCAATAACCTCCCCCTCAAGAATACAACTAGGTTCTGTTACTTCTTCAAGAATTAAAGTGACAACATCAGGAAGACTGGTAGTAACATCTGAAAGCCTGCGACTGTAGACCTTGATTTTAGGCTGTCCATTTCGTTTTAAGTGAATTTGTACACGAGCCCCATCTAATTTCATTTCAAAAGCAGATTCGCCATTGTGATGCAATAGAGCTTCTGATACATCCTTTGCCTGTGCTGCTAACATCGGTAGTAATGGAGTAAAAGACCGGAGGCGGACCTTTTGCAGCCCTATTTCTCCCTCTTCTCGAGCGATTCTCGTGACCTTTCCAATATCACCCGTGAGCATATTAGCACGCTGAACTAGTGGTAAAGAAAGTTTGAATATACGAGCAATAGTCCCTTCTAACATACCCTCACTAAAGCCTATTCGCTGATCCCCGAGTAGGATTTTTGTTAAGTATTTAGCCTCCAAAGGTGTTGCACGCATGAAAAGTGACCGTAAAAACGCTATTTTCTTTCGTCTGGATCCTGTTCCCAACGCATCTGCTATTGCAGTAAAGGTTTGGAAGACCTCTATTATTGTCAAAGGCGAAGTGAATAATGTTGTTTGCGCTACTCGACCAGTTTTTTGATACAAACGACGGACAACTTCCCCTAAATCACCTGACTCTCGAAAAAGAGAACTAATTTCATCTGTGGAGGGCTTATACAATTCTTTTAGGACATTGAAGAGGCCCGACCAACTAAGAGAAAGAACACGATGACTAGCTCTGGGAAATGGCTGTCCTATGATGAGGAGCGCAGCAGCCTCTACCTCCTCAAGGGGCAATTTTGTAAGAAGTTCCCCTACTAGAGCCATTTTCTCCAGCCGTTTTGTAGTGGAAACCACCTTTTCACATAGTTCTGACAACTTGCTAAACGCGGTTTGTGTTACTGGTGACATGAAATAGCCTCTTCTTTCTATGCAAATCTAGCTTAACAAGGTTTTAAAGGGAATTATTCTAATTCGTTTGTAACTCGTTTTACGAGGTTCCTATAGTATGAAAGTATCCGAATTAACCTCCGCATCTCGTCGCGTTGATATTAAGCTTCGAGTACTCTCGGTTGAGACTCCGCGCGATGTACGAACCGCCCGGGGTTCTGCCCGAGTGGCTACAGCCCTTGCTGGTGATGAAACAGGCACCATTAAACTATCTCTTTGGAACGATGACATCGATCAAGTGTTTGAAGACGCTGTAATTCAAATCACGAACGGCTACGTCAAGACCTTCCAAGGAGAAAAACAACTCTCAAGCGGCATATATGGCGAGCTTGCAGTTGTAGACGACCCGATGTTTCCTAGCCGTGAAGCAATCACGTCTGGGGAAACACCAGTAGGAGAGTGAATTTTAACACAATTATGCTCATCTTATTTGATTACAAGATTTGATGTTTCGATGGGCAATGTTGGAGATGGGATAGCATGATAATAGATGTTTTTGTTAGCTGGCTTCATGCCATAGATTTGTGGATAGAGGGCCTGCTACAACTTATTATTTTCTGGGTTCAAGTTCTAGGACCAATTGGTGTTTTTCTAGGAGTCATGATTGAGACACTGATTGCTCCTATTCCCTCTCCAGTAATAATGATGGCGGCAGGATTTCTTCTAACGCAGAACCAACCACTCCATATGGCTCTACTCATCATCGCTGTGGATGTGATGTTAGTAGGTGCATTAGCTTCGACTATTGGTTCCTTTTTTGGGTATGGAATTGCCTATCTTGGAGGCTATCCCATCATTGAAAGGTACGGTAAATATTTGGGAACTTCAATAGAAGAAGTTGAATACATGCGCCAAAGATTCGAGAAGTCGTCTCGTGACGAGGTTTTTCTTTTCGCTGCTCGTGCTATCCCAATTATTCCTCTTTCTGTTGTATCTATTGTTGCTGGTGCAATTCGAATGGATGGAAAGCGGTTCGCAATTGTCACATTTCTTGGTGCGCTACCCCGATGTTTGATATTGGGACTCTCTGGGTTTCTGGTCGGGGCTGCTTTCACACAAATTGGAGAGATGGTTGATTTCCTTGAGACTATAACTCTATTACTTCTAATTCTCTTCATCCTCGTATTCATAGTCTTTCGACTTGTTTTACGACGAAGAGCCAGAAAGGTAACACAACCTACTAGTGAATACTCCGCTACCTCTAAGTAAATCAGTTGGGCGCATGGAGGTCGCCAACCCGAGTAAGCCTAACCTCAAAATAAAACAGAATCCGATGTCCCAGCTGTCGAAGTTGTGTTTGGAGCAAGACAGCACGGTCCCTAGCCTCAACGATGGTTCTGTACCATGGAGAAACACAAATTCGTTCCTGTTCATCTGTTTCACAGAGAAAATCGTTGGGGACCTCTGCATGTTCAGGTACTCGAACTGAAACGCGATACTTACCGTTTTTTGTACTGAGCCAGATTTCGCAGTACCCAACTGTGAGGGGCTTTGAACTTCCCATTGCTGGTCGAATACAGAGAGAAGTCAGTGAATTAATAAGCTTGCTTATCTGCTATCAAATGATGAGTGAAGTGCCTTCCCGATGCATAGCTGGTGTAGATGAAGCAGGTCGAGGCCCAGTGATTGGCCCATTAGTTCTTGCTGGGATAGTTATCAAGGAAGAACACTCAGAGGCACTGATTGAATGGGGAGTTCGGGACTCGAAGCGCCTTACTCGAAAAAGACGCGAAGTATTAGAGCTAACTATTCGACGAATAGCCCTTCAAGTAGAAGTACTTGAAATCAGTGCTGCTGAAATCGATTTACGACGTTCATCGAAACAGAGCCTCAATACCCTAGAAGCCGAATGGATGTCAACAATACTCAAACATCTCCAATGGGATATCGCCTATGTTGATGCGGCTGATGTTATTGCTGAACGCTATGGACGTATCATCCAAACTCATCTTCAAACGGAAAAGCCTATAGTGAGTGAACACAAGGCCGACCAGAATTACCCAGTAGTTGCTGCTGCATCGATATTAGCAAAAGTGCGAAGAGACCGTCGTATTACAGAGCTTCACAAACAGTACGGTGACTTTGGTAGTGGCTATCCAAGTGATTCAAAAACCCGCCTATTCCTAAAGAAGTGGCTATCCAAGCACGACACTTTCCCAGAGATAGTGAGGCAATCGTGGGAAACCGCACGAAAACTGCTTGCAGCCCGGAAGCAGGAAACCTTACAATAACTGGTTCAGAAGAGCAGTACCAATACCCAAACGGCTGCTACCCCTAGCTATTCTTCTGTCGTCTTCTTTTTCCGCCTTCTTCTTTTCGGTTTTGGCTTCTCTTCAGCTTCTTCAGTTTTCGTCTCCTCAACAGGCTCAGCAGGAGGGGCTTCGCTAGGCTCAGCAGATGGTGCTTCACCAGGCGCTAGTCGGGGCTCAGGCTCATCCTTAGGCCTCTTCCGCTTCTCTTTTATTTTTTCTCGCATACGCATATAGTGCTCAGCGAGGAGCTCAAGATGGCGCTTAGCAATATCTGGGTGAATATCCTTCTGGGCGAGTCTTTCTTCAAGACGAAGAACCAAGAACTCGGGGAAGAATGATTCGAAGTGGATATCTGAAAGAAGCATGACAAAGGGATCGTCTCCTCTCTTCACCTTTAGAGTGGTTGATCCCATCGTTGTGATAATCTTGGAGGATTCTAGTCGACGAATGACTGTATCAAGTGCTGCTTTCTTCTCTACTATCCCAGCTAGCTCGGATTTATGAACTATACGTCGCCTTAGCACCTTTGCGACATCATAGATATCTGGATCAAGGAGGAGTTGACCCAGTTGAAGAGTATCATTCTCTGTCCAAGCATAGCTACTGAAAAACTCTGTGACTCGCTTCTCATACTCAGCAGCCTGTTCAGCAGTTAAACCTCCGGACTTTGCTAATTTGAGTGCTTGCTCTGGTGGATAACGGGCACCAAACAAGTCATTTACCATAAACACACAGTTATCTGAGACCGCGTTAACCCAGTCCTCATCTACTATTCCGCTGCGTAGTAAAGGCAATGTCAAAAGACCAAGGTCAGGATAGTGCTTCCCAGTTTGTAGCTCTAACCATTCACGCAGCTCCTCACCAGGAATCCCTCCACGCGATAACTTATGCATAAGAAGACGCGTCTCCTGATCTACAAACACTTTCGCCAAGCGCTGCTCGATGCTCAGCTCAACCATCCTTTTCAGCTTGTCAAACATCTCACCGAGATACTCAGTGAACTCTGGTTCACCAATATTCTCAACAATCTCATTTGAAGCAAGCGTCAAACCTTCCTCATAAGCGCGGGCCTCCTCATCCAACTCCAAGAAGAGCATCACGCAAAATTGATCCTTACCTCGGCGAATACCTGAATACCAGCTTGAAACAGCAAGCTGTGTACCTTCAAGAGTCATCGTCAAGAATCCAGCCTCAGGTTTACCCATGGCATGAGCCGTAAACACCCGAAGCATGTTCTCCTCAGACACATCAAGATCAGAAGGAAACACACCAACAACGCGTAAACCGCTTTTGTCATTGGGGGACGAGGTGAGTGACACCTGTCCAATCCCAGCGGGTGACTCCTAATCCTAGTGGCATTTTTTTCTCACCATTATCAAGTTTGTTTGGTTTCTCTTGGTTTATCTTGTATTAAATTGTTTCTATATTCCTTTATTTGGTCAACCTGTTTTCGGCGATTGTTTAGGCGTGCCTAATTTCGCCTAGTTTCGGACCCCTAATCACCTGTTGCTTCGGCAACAGCACCCACAAGGACTTTGAAGAGAACCTCTCTATATCTGGGGTCGATTGCAACCAAGCCATAGGTCTGGACTCCGAGAATCCGTTGGACAAGCTTGGCAGACAAGGCACCAGGAAGGTCCTGTTTATTCGCTATTGCCCAAACTATGGCAGAGGAGGCGTTCTTCCTTACCATCTCAAGTATGTCCCTTGTCGCCAATACATTTCTCAAAGTGGAATCAGTTACCAATAACACAGCGTCCGCGTTGCGGAGATAATAACCCCAAAGGGACCGAAACCTCTCCTGTCCAGCGAAATCCCAGACGACTAATTCATATGGTCCGAAGCGTACACCCTGCAGCTTCTCTACGTCAACAGCGACCGTTGGGACATAGATTCCATCGATTACTGCGCCAGTGAGGAGTTTTAACATTGTGGATTTTCCTACTCCTCCTTGTCCGAGTAGACAGATTTTCAGCATCGTAACTATGACATCGTCGAGTTCGCTGGCGAAGCCTTGGAAGGCGTTCTGATGGGGGCTTGAGAGGTAGGATTCCACCTCGTGTTGATACTTTCCTAGGAGGAGCTGTTGAGTTCTGTTGATTAACTCTCTTATGCTAGCTTCATCATCACTCGAGTCAACGGCAAAGACGAGGATGAGTTTTTCACCAATTGCGGAATAGAGGAATTTTACTTGGCTGACATGAATAGGGAGGTCTACGCTTGGACCGATTTCTGTTTGTAGTGCAGTCAGGGTAATTAGGAACTCTTGGATAATCTCATTGGTGATGTCTATTGACCAGTATTGTCTATGGAAGACGCGCCGACCTGTTTTGGTGAGAATGAAGACATTGTGGATCATGTGGTCATGTCACCCTCTATCGTATGGGTTTGTGTAACATCAGTTAGGAGAGGGGAGAGCTCTCTGCAGTTTCGGCGGAGAGCTGTCAAAGAACATCCAACAAGTTCGATTAAATCATTTTCGGACAACCTGTCCCCTGTATGTTTCGCGCTGATGAAGGCAATGGATGCAGCGATAATTGGTCGTGGTACACCCTGAAAGCTACCTTTCTCACTGATTAATTCGGTGATATTAGATGATAAGTCTTTAGTGGTTCGTGAGACTGGTAGAAATGTGAAGAGGTGGTCTAGTATAGCATGAATTGGTTCACTCCAACTCTTCTGCTCTGACACCTTTTGACTGCGATGTTCATCTGCTTTGGAAAGAATCCGTTGTATGCCAGCTCGTACAATCCTCCGTGCGTTTGCCAATTGTTTTCGTCTTTGTCGACGGACATACCTAGGACACTGAGGGAAACCAGGCATCTGGTATTTTGTCAAGTAACATGGCTTCTTAACTACCCTGCAGAACGATGCCATTTCACCTTGATCGGAGGAACGCTCATAAAGAAAGGGACAAATTGATTTATCCCTTGAGCCGCCACGCCGTTTGATTTCCCTCGACATCTCAATGAGGATTCGGCGATATTTCCGTATACGTTCCTTTTTATCCCCCTCAATGGCGATTATTTTTTGGATTGTAGAAAGAAGTACTGTTTGGTAAGCTGTGGGCTCCTCCTCTGAACGAAGAAGCACAATTAGGCAGTAATAGTTTTCTGCACCAAATTTTTTTATTCGCCTAAAAGCAGCGGCCGCACGCAGGGAAACATCTGTGGAAGGAAACACTCGGAAAACAGTGTCACGGTTAACCACAGCGCAACCATAGAAAATCTGGGCTAGCTCTTGTCGATCCACATCTAATGAGTTTGGGTGTTTCGCAAGCAGGACTAGACCAGTCTTTACATCCCAAGTGCTAGAGACTAACCCTCGAGGGATTACAGTTCACCTTTACGCTCTTTTCCATCTACCAATTAATCTAAGTTTAAATGAATTTTATGCTGTTCCAACACTACGCAGTCCCGACATACTTCTCAACTGCGTCTAGGAGGATTCGCATCATCTCAGCTCTTTTTTCAGGGTTCACCGCCACCATCCCAAAGGTTGGTACTCCCAATAATCGTTCAACTAAAGAGGGGCTCAAGGCACCTTCCAAATCCTGTTTGTTGGCAATGGCCCAAACTGGTACTCCAGGCGCATCCTTTCGTATGATATCTAGTATCGCCTTGGTGGCAAGGACATTGTTTAATGTCGAGTCGGTGATGAGGAAAACTATGTCACTACCTCTGAAGTAAATTGCCCAAAGCCTACGGAATCGCTCCTGGCCCGCAAAGTCCCAGAGGATAATCTTATAGGTCCCGTATCTTGTCGCCTCAATTTGTTCTATGCTAAGTGCAATCGTGGGAACATACTCGGTTGGTGGATCACCCTCTTTGAGAAGCTTTAGGAGAGTAGTTTTTCCAACGCCGCCTTCACCCACTAAACTGACTTTGAGCTTACTCATTATGAATTCGTCGATGAGTGATTCGATTTGTACCACATCTTCATCTCCAACGGGTTTACTGAACATATCAGCACCAAATTGTTCAATGAGCGAGCTAAGACATGATTTCACTTTTTCAACAACCCTCTCGTCCTCATCTTGCATATGGGATACGAAGCCTAAGAGAAGCCCTTCACGAGTTGAGAAAATGAACTTATTTCCTTGGATATGGATCGGTAAAGAGGGAAGAATGGGAGATTGAACATGTGCCATAAATTCATGATATGCTTTTAGAAACTCGTTAATCATCTCGTCTGTGAGTTCAACTCGCCAGTATTGTTTACTGAATACGAGTTCCGCTTGTAATTTTGCTTCATCAGTGCTAGAGGATATTGATAGAAGGAAGGCATTATGAATCGTTCTGTCCACCACCAAGCATATACTTGTGATAACTTCCTGCTCTTCTTTCCAAGAGTATGCAAAAATCTTTGGGTGAAGCGTTTTTGAAAGCCACCAAGCTATGTTTTCTTTAACTAAACCTTTTTTAGTACTTGTTCCTGAAGGGAGATGCACCAGAAATGAAATCAATTGAATGTACTGAATTAGGAACATGGATAGCTGAGAGAACTGATGAGCTATTGGCAGATTATCGGTCCGACATCCTGCGCCCAATTGAGAAAATCCAACAGGCTTTATTAAAGATTGAAGAAAGTGCAGAGCTCCTTTTAGAAGAAGTTGTTATCGACGGAGAATTAACCGTTCCAGGAGCTGCAAGTAAACTATCAGAAGCGCTGAAAAGCAGGGGAGGCGACATCGAATTTCCAAAAAAGCCAACGTTTGCCTCTACACAAGAGCTGTTGGAAAAGCTTGAGTATTACCTACGAGGAAGCACCGAAGCGGGGCGGCGCTATGTTCCGAGACTTCCAAAAGCTCACAAGAGAGCGATTAAAGAGTTGGACTATCAGATTCGTGTAATCAGTAATGCTTATCAAAAAATCAAGAAGGTTTCAGAGAAGAACAAGTTACCGAAAGAGTTAGAGCTTCTTGCCCAAGAAGTAGAGGAGCTAGAACAGAAAGCACAACAACTCGTAAAACTTACAGCCGAGCTAGAAGAATTGAGGGAAAGACAAATCGAAATGGCAGGTAAGCTGAAAACTCATCAACAAGCCGTGGAACGCTTTCATTCTGATTCCGGATTAAGTGAGATTGAGAATATTCGTCGAGAGATAGATGCGATTCGGATGCTTGTCACAAATCAATTGAACTTTCTAAAAAAACCCCTCAAAAAACTGAGTCAAGCAGCGGGTGGTTCCATAATGCTCACATCAATGGCAGTAGAGGGAGCTGAAGCGTATTCATCAAATCCATGGCAAGCTTTTACCCAAGATAGTGAAAAACTCTCAAAATTAAAGGCCTGTCTGATCGCTCTAGGTGACGCAGTACAAGCAGGCAAGCTCAGGTTCAAACAGAGTATAGATCGAAGAATAGTTGAAAGGAGAACCGAAATCTGTGATAAAGCTGCCCTTGATGAATTACTAGAACGCTATTCAAGATTGGTTGAGAGACAACGGGAATTAGAGTCTAGCGTCTCAGCTGAAGAACAACGTGGTCTCCAAAAGGCATTAGATCGAGCAAAATGGGAGCACCGAGATGTCGATGCTGAAATTGCTCAAGGAGAGGGGCAGAAATCAAGGCTAGTGAAGGTCCTTGAATCACTTAAACAAAAAATAGAGAAGATGATAGCACGAATTATAAGAGAGGACATCAGCATCACTTTTCCTGATCAAATTCAATCCCTCCTAGAAGAGAGCTAGAGTTCAACAAGTCCAAAAATTATGGCGCAAAGGCTTTTTATCCTCTAACTGGAATGGATAATAGAGGAGACTGAACAATGGCAGAGGAATATCAAGCAGTAACAGGCGTTCATCTTCTTCCCCGTACATCATATCTCATCGAGCTAGGAAAGATTGGGGAAAAGTGGGCCCTACGAGTATTTCGTGGTAAAACAGAAATTGGTACTACACCACTTACTACTGATCTTAACCAAAACGAAATATTCAATGCTATTCAGACTAATATAACTTGGATGCCAATGTTCTCACCGCAAGAAATGTTTGGTACAATTGGTCGATTAGTACAGGAAGCCCGTTCTAAATCTACAGGACCTTAATGGTTACTTGAATAGCGAATAGATAGGTATGCCAAGCATGGCTATAGCTCTACAAATTCTTTAATCGCACTCAAGGAATTTTCTAGTGTGTTTGGTGGTGCTAGAAACACTAAGCGAAAGTGTCCTGCTCCATACATTGGGTCAAATCCAGAGCCAAACACTACAAGAACTCCTGTTTTCTGAAGTAGTTCCATAACGAATTGCTCATCACTCTTCCAACGCTTCTGGAGATCTATTTTCGGAAAGATATAGAAAGCTCCTTCAGGCTTTGCAGCAGATATGCCCTCTATCTCGTTGAGTTGTTTCCAACAGAGGTCCCTTCTCAAACGGAGCCGTTCAATTACATCCTTGAGGTAGTTATCAGAGCCATTCAATGCAGCAGCTGCGGCATATTGGGCTGGTGCATTACAACAAATTCGAATTCTAGCCTGCTTGAGAATATGTTCACGAAGTTCCTCCAATTCACCGTTTGGATGGTGGAAGTACATGTACCCAACCCTCCAACCAGGAACTAGGTATACTTTAGAAAGCCCATTGAACCCAATTACCGGAACATCTTTGGAGAGAGCCGCGGTACTTGCAAGCTTTTGGTCAAAGGTTATTCGGTCATAAACTTCATCGGATATAAGCGGAAGACTGTGCTCTCCAGCTACATTGATGAGGCTCTTTACAGTTTTGGAATCATAAAGAGCGCCTGTAGGATTGTTTGGGTTGATGAGAACTATTGCAGCAGTTTTATCGTTGATTTTTCCTCGCAAATCATCAACATCAGGCCGCCATCCCTCCTCCTCAATGCAACGATAAGTTCGAGGAACACCACCGAAGAAGCGTACAAACGCAAGATAGGGAGGATATGATGGTCCTGGTAATAGCACTTCAGAACCAGAGTGAACCAGTGCAGCCATCATCATCTGAATTCCTTCAGAGATTCCCGCAGTGGCAATAACATCTTCCTTTGCTATACTGACCTGGTTTATTCTTCGCTCCTTCTCTACCACAGCACCGAGGAACTCGGGAAGCCCAGCAGAGGCAGAGTAGCCATTCAGACCCTTTTGCGCGGCTTCACAGAATGCATCAACGATGTGGGGAGGAGTTTGAAAATCGTATTTCAATGGATCCCCAATATTCAGGTAGGAGATAGTTTGACCCTTCGCTTCTAGTTTCTTAGCAGCAACAACCACATCTCTAATAGCGTAGCTTATCGTCTTAGTTCGTTCAGTAATGATGTTTTCACGAAGGCGCACTTTCGTTATAGCCGCCACCTCCAAGGCGTGTTTCACATCTAATACTTTAAGCCTTGGTGTTGTTCGTTCCCCTAGACAAGGAGGAAAGGATTCTGAAAAATTGTTGATGAATTCTTCTAAACTCGATTGGAGTTCAACGCCTGATTTTGGTCCACTGCTTGTACGCAAGTTTTACATCTTTGCGGGTTACAGTCTTTCGACCTGCGAACTCGGATAATTCCTTTGCGATTGCTGCAATCTCGATTCCTAGCTCTTCAAGAACTTCGCCTAGTTCACCTGCAGCCTGTTCACTTACCCTTTCAGCCCCTGCTCGACGGATTAGCCGGTCAATTGGAGCTAAAGGTATTATTCTGGTTGATTTTTCTCTCGGCATCAATTCACACCTATTTTTTGATATGAAGGGATAACTAATGCTACTTAAGCTTTTACGCTTCCTAGAACTGATAGAATCCCTTGAAAACCTCGGAGAATACACAAGATAGAAAAAGGACACCATTAAGTCGATTGTCCGTCTTCCATCTCTTCTCTAGTTGTACTGGAGGAAAGTACTGAAGGAGCAGCAGCCTGCTGAATGAGTTCTCGAACCGGGTCCATCCAATCAACACCAAGTCTCCAAGATGATATTCCCTCATCTGACTTCTGAACCATTTTTTCGAGAAACCCCTTTCCTAAATGCTTTTGCATCCGAATTAGAATAGTACCAACCGTCACTATACCAATGATTGGGTTACGCATACGTGCTCTCCGCGCAAGCTCTGTTGTCGAATGCCACAAACCATCAACTAAACAGCTCAGAAGTTCTCTTTTGACCACATCTTGTTTGATAATCTGACGTAGAAGCAAAAGCTTGCGTTCTTCACCAGAAGATTCAGAAGTGAATGGGTCCACAGAGATGCCCTCCCTTTGACAATGAACAATAGAGGTTATTAACTGTTTTTGCGAGGAAAGGAGAACCTCCTCAAAGGTAAAACGACAACATTGAATTATCATCGAAGCAAGGAGCACTGGAAATAGCATGACTCCGAGGAGAAGAAAAGAGAGAGAAGCAGTGTGGCCAGAGAGAAGTAATCCCCTTCTTGAGAAACTGTTTGAACAGAACGTGCTCCCTCGATTTCCTGAATTAAAACGCGACGAGTTCCGCCTTATTTTCGGAGTCACGAAGAAAGGAACACTAGCCCAGGTAGCCACCTTTCGCTTTAGAAGACGTGGGCACACTATAAGGCGCTACCATCTAATTACAGTGAATGCACATCAAATGGATTGGGAATCTACCGAGTTAATAGCCCTTATAGCACATGAAATGGGGCATCTTGTGAACGACCTTGCTGGTATTCGACCAAAAACTTGGGAAGAGCAAGAGTTAGCAGCAACAAGTCAAGCAGTTGCGCGCGGTTTTCTTGTGGGATTTCAGCAAATTTTCCAGCGACTCTGTAAAACACCCTGCTGGGAGCAGATTGAAACAACACCAGATGGTAGAAGAATAATTAGGGGACGAAATCTGGGAGGCCTCTACTGCAATTGTGTTGGAGGAAATGGGATATTCAAGGCTTACTGTCCTTTTGCTGATGACTTCATAGGATTGTGGCTATCAAAGCCCACATTGATGCAGAGTGTGAAAAACATACAAGGAATCTGTGTATTATGTAAACGCGCGCTAAAGAAGAAAATTGCTGCATTCCAATGCAGTTCTTGTGGAATGCTTTATCACCAAGACTGCCTGCAATCATACTTGAAGCGAGCACATCTTGTTTGCCCTTCATGCCGCCTCGCCTTAACTACTATACCTCCGACAGATAATAGCGCGCGCTGAAAATCTTTATAGAAGATATATCACCTGCCTCTTGTGATATCCTCATGTCGGTTCCATTCATCTCTCTGATAGGTCTAGCGTTGCTTCAAGGAGTGATGGAGTTTCTTCCCATTAGTTCTGAAGGTCAGCTTTACCTAATAGCTGTTGGAATATACGGAATCGACGAAGGCATAGCATTTTCCATGGCTATATGGTTGCATTTAGGCACAGCAATAGCGGTAATCATCTTCTATAGAAATGACATCTTTAACCCGTTTTTCAACAAAGCCTCTCTTCCTAGTGTCAAAACCGACTCGAAGGATGAACAGGTAAAGAAATTATTCGGTCCATTATTCAGGTTTGTTGCTATTGGTACAGTAGGTACAGTAGTTGTTGCTTTGCCTCTCTACTTCCTCATCGAAGGTCTCTTTGATATATTAATGGGGGAAATTATATCGCTCCTCGTTGGTGTTTTGTTACTATTTACAGGAGCAGTTCTGTATTTCCAGCGAAAGACTAGTGGGACCAAACTTCTGAGTGATATCTCCTTTTCCGAAGTGTTTCTCCTTGGACTTGTGCAAGGTTTTGCAGTATTGCCTGGTATTAGCAGATCAGGGATGACTCTGACATGGCTTCTACTTCGCGGGGTTGAAGACGATGAAGCTCTACGACTAAGCTTCTTACTCGGAGTGCCAGCTGCATTGGGAGTTGTTGGATTGGACTTCATCAGGGGTGAAGTATTTTGGGCACCAATACTAGTGCTGGCACTAATCACACTAATTGCCTTAGTAATAGGATTTGCTACACTAGTAGTTCTACGCTACACTGCCATTCGGGCGCCTTTCTGGGTATTCTGTTTCACTATAGGGCTTCTAGTCATAATCTTTGAAGCAATTGCAATAATAGGACTAGTCACTTTCTAGCTCTATATCAGACTTGGAATGTTGTTGCTAGATTCTGGGTTCGAATTATTCTTGATATTTTTGAAACAATCTGAATATGATTGAGTAGCGCGCGGAAAATCGAATTCCGCTACCCTTTAATAGAAGCCTGCTGACCATCACGCGTTAACAGGGGCATGGCAAACTTGACACTAGAAATGACTGGAAATCGAGCCGAAAACAAGGCGATAGGCATTGCGCAGGACCATGCAGCCGTTGTCCTGCAGGCTGCCAAGACGCTAAGAATGATGATTGAGGACTGGATGGAGGGACAGAAGGAACGACAAAAAGACCTGTTCAACAAGCTAGCTGATTTAGAACGACAAGCAGACAGTATCAAGAGAAGCTTACTCGATGAACTTTCCATTTCTGAAACAATGCTACGCCGAAGCGACTATTTCCGATTAGCTATGACCATGGACGACATCGCAGACATCTGTGAAGCAACCGCCTGGGACCTCGCTGGACTCGAGGATTACAAACCAAACAGCCAATTGAAGAAGCAGATAAAGACGATGCTTGACTCTATAGACGACGCAGTCTATAAAATGCGTCAGGCGATTCTTCTGCTCTCTCAGAATTCATCAAAGGCGATAGAGTTAGCTATGGAAGTTGATGCTGCAGAGCGAGCCGTCGATGAGGGTCATAGGAAGATATTGCAAGAGCTTTACAAATCTAACTTGGATGTTCTCGTGTTGCTTCGATTGAAAGACCTCACACAACATCTTGAAGAGATTGCTGACGCAGCAGAAGATGCAGCAGACGCCATCCGTATCATCGCTGTCGCCCGCGGACACTAAAACCGCTGAAACAACAAGCCGGGCGCAAAATGCGAGCGAAAGGATATGACACCAACACAAAAGATTCCAGCCCAGATAATTGAAAACAAAGTAGTGGTTTGGAAACCCGCGGATGGCTCGTCACTCTATGCTAAAGGCTTCTTCGGCAAACCCTTGGGTATCCGCAAACCCAAAACAGCAGAATTCGATCGCCCATCCCAATTATCGTTCTTTGAAGCACTCTATCTGCTCCGAAAAGGCTTTCTTGTTATCTATCAGGAGGAAATATCAAAGCCCCTATCAGAGAAAGCGGTAGTGGAAATCGCCGAGTACCACCACGCCAGCTTTTCACAGAAATACCAAGTCTACGAAGATCTCAGGGCCCGCGGTTTTGTTGTAAGACCAGGCTTGAAATTCGGTGCAGATTTTGCAGTCTACAGGCAGGGCCCTGGCATCGACCACTCAGTGTTCATAATCCAAGTGGTTGCTAACTCTCAAGAAATTTCAGCTATAGAAGTTGTACGTGCCGGTCGTCTCGCTACATCAGTTAGAAAGAGGTTCGTACTCGCAACACCAAGAAAAGGGAAAACCCAATACTTCGTATTTTCTTGGATGAAGCCCTAACAGGACCCTAAATACTACAATTTTTAATACCGTTTGATAATAACTGATGAATAGTCAGAACAGGGTGTCCAAAGGATGAGCAAGCAGGAGAATGCCGCAAAGACACTAGCAATTCTTGAAGAGGCATGGAAAACCAAGTCAGCAACCTTTCTCACTGACGACTACCTTTACGTACTTGTCAACAAAGGACCAGGAAAATGGCAGGAAACAAGCTTTGTATTCTCTGATGGCAGCCTACAGGTTCGCGAACTCGAATCAGAGAAAGCTCTAATGTTCCTTATAGAAGAAATAACAACAGGGCTAGCCGGCTCCCTAGATTCAGGGAAAGACTACACTATCGTCTCCAACCCCGCAAGCCAAGCTAAGGTTACAGAGCGAATCAAATCAATGACTAAGTGAACACTCTACCAAGCTTTCTTTCCTGCTACAAGGATTAGACCAAGTCTTATTTCGCTTTGCTAAGGAATTTCCTGACAGGCTCCACCAACTGGGTGAATTCCAAGGGAACTACCCATTTAGTGCTCGGACTCGCACCCAACGACTCCAAAGTACGCAAGTATTGTAAAGTCATAGTTTTTTCATCGACTTTACGAGCAATCTCGAAAACCTTCTGCAAAGCAAGCGCCTCACCCTCAGCACGGAGAATAGCTGACTGCTTCGCACCCTCAGCCTTCAGAATAGCAGACTGCTTCTCACCCTCAGCAACCACAACCGCCGCCTCACGCTGACCCGCAGCCTCAATCACCATCGCACGCCGACTACGCTCACTCGACATCTGCTTAATCATCGCCTCATTAACCGCAGCAGGCGGAAGAATCTCACGAATTTCAACCTTAGTAACTTTGACTCCCCAGGTTTCAGTGCTTTCGTCGAGTTTCTCGCGTAGTAGGGAGTTGATGTATTCACGTTTGCTCAATACGTCATCTAATGTGATATCTCCGACAAGCGCACGGAGAGTTGTTTGGCTTATACCGAGGGCGGCGCCGCTGAAGTCTTTGATGCGGAGGACGCTGTCTCGGGGGTTGACGACTCTATGGTAAATGAGCAGGTCTATGTCTACTGGTGCGTTGTCCGTTGTAATACAACGCTGGTGCTCTATCTCGAAGAACTGTTCTCTTAGGTCGATTTTGGTCATTTTGTCTAGTATGGGTATTAGGATGATGACGCCGGGCCCTTTCACGCCAGGGACTGCTCGTCCTAGGCGGAAGATGACTGCGCGTTCGTATTCTTTGAGCACGCGGATCATCGGCAGAATGATGACTAGTATGGCGACTAGGATGATGACCACGATGATCGGTAGCCAGAACATGATATCAAATTGGAGCATTTGCCATCCCTCGAAAATAACTTCAGGATTAAGTTAGGATGACTAGAATAATACCTTTTGGGTAGCTCTGCTTTGCCTTCTACCCCTAATCCCCTAATTATTTATTGTAGAAATAACAGGATTTCTGCAGGTGAATAAGTTGGCACCAGTGTGTAGTAGCTGTGGGAACACTGTTAAGAGTACGGCTAAATTTTGTAAGTATTGTGGTCGTTCTTTGAAGTCTCCTTCACGGGGTGTTTCTCGGCGAGATCATCCCTCTCCCTCGACTAGAGTTTCTAGGTCTAGATCTGTAACTGCGTCTAGGCCTGTAACCGAGATACCTTCTGATGTTTTAGCACAATTGGAATTGCGTGGACAATTGCTTGAACTTCAGAAAGAAGAGAAGGGGTTAATGGAGGAAATAGATCGGTTGCAGGCCGAGTTAGAGAAGGGTGAGCAATCGATTTCTGAGCTAGAAGAGAAGATGAAGCCTCTGAAGAAGAGGATAAAGGAGCTTACAAGTCGCGAGAAGAAGCTTAAGACGAAAATTAAGCCGTTCCCCTTTGAGGAGGCAGGGAAGGCGCGCCATTTGTGGTCTGAAAGGCTAGATAAATTGGAGGAATTGAAACAGGAGGGGACGACTCGCGAAAGTGTTTATCGGCGATTGAAGGGAGAATACGAGACTGGTCTTCGCGATGCTGAAAGGAAGTACCAGGAGCAGTTGATACTAACTAAAGAATGGCTTCTTCTATTGAAATCCCAATATGCAGCTGCAAGGGATGAGCTGGCAATGTTGGAAGCCCGACATGGAGTTGGCGAGGTCGGTGAAGGGGCGCATGAGAAGAGTAAAGAAACGCTTGAGAAAAGGACGAAACAGCTTGGCAGACAAGTAGAGATACTTGAAACGATTCTTCGCGGGATAAAGTAATCATATAAGTGATGCTTGTCGCTGCGCAAAGTCTTTTAAATACTGAAGCCTCTCTTGAACTTCAAATTGTGGGAGGCTGTTGAATCCCATGAATCGACGTATAATCGCCATAGCTCTCATATGTATTGGTCTTTCAGCCATAGCTTTTGGTCTAGCATTAGGTCAACATGAAATGATTCATTATTGGCTTCAACGTATCTCCGATGCTTATATTTTCCCGCCACCACTTACGTAGGAGAGAGCCCGAGTGACAGCTAAGGAAGAAGAAACTTCAAGAGAGAAGCCGAAACGACCCAGACGAACGGCTGGTAATATTCTAACCAGGATCAAGCTTGGGATTCTAGAACGCACCCGCCCGTATAGGCGAATTCACTACTGGACTAAGAAAGCGTTTGATGAATTGCTTGGCATCCGCATCACCCGGTTCTTCACCCAACTGATAATGTTTCTATTACTTAACTGGGTAGCAATAACTTGGATTTTAGGCTACGATCCCCTGTTTTCCTCTCCATTGCTCCTAGGAGTTGGCTGGCTAGTTCCTACATTTGGCTACATACCCCTCCCCTATGTGATGCCTCACGGTAGTCCTGCCGGAACTGGTGTTGGTTTCCTAGATGCACTTATGCTAATTGGTGCAAGTGGTGTCTTTCCGTATTTGGCGCTTGGTATCGCCCTATTAGTACCTGCGCTCTTGGGTCGAAGCTTTTGCGGCTGGATTTGTCCTTTTGGGTTTGTTCAAGATATGTGCTCTCTAACCCCGATACGGACAAGAGTTACTTCCCGGCAGACAAATGAAAATCTTTCATCCATAAGATACGTCGTTTTAGGGATTACTCTATTATTCACTACGTGGCTTGGATTCTGGACCTTTTTGGGTATCGACGAAGCCTTCCGAACTACTTTGGGTCCATTTGCCACGGCATTTTGGAGCGTCCTTAGTCCTGAAGCAACTTTCTTTGTGTTGATTCCTCTCCTTGCAATTCAAGGCAATATCTCACCCTTCATCACAAGATGGGGGTTGATGCTATCATGGGGAACGCTTGTGTGGTTCCGTTTAATCTTCCTTGTTATTATCCTCATACTGGCGCTCTTCATTCGCCGCCCCTATTGCCGGTGGATTTGCCCCACGGGGGCCTTGATGGGGCTTTTCAGTCGATTCAGTCTCCTGGGGATTTCACGGCGCCCCGCCGAATGCCCTGGAGGGTCATGTGAATCGCAACGCTGCCAAAAGGAGTGCCCAATGGCTGTCCGAGTGATGGAGGCGCCATGGGGTCGCCTATACAACGGAGATTGCATCCTTTGCCTAGATTGTCGCGCTAAATGTCCAAGAAACGCTATTGAAGTGGTGTTTCCATAGCTAAGAGGAGTCACAAATGGTAAAAGAAAAAGTTTGTAGTGTAGAAGGTTGTAGTGAGCCTGGTGTCCGATCGTTCGCTCGCGCTAAAATCTCTGAGGCACTTCAAAAGGCATCCCTTACTTTGAAGAGTGGTCGATCACGTAGAGCCTACCTCTGCTCTGAACACTATAAAATATACAAGAAACAGACCCGGAAAGAGAAACGCGTGAATAAATGGCGCTATGGTACCTAAAAAGCGCTTTAGTCCTCTTCTGGTGAACTAATAACTGATTCAATAAGTTGCTTGATGGATTTCTTCCACCGCAGCAGGAGAAGTGCCAACTCTTCATGTTCAGTCTTTGGAATCTTACCAGTTCGTCCAGCAAGCGGCGTAAGAGCAGCCCCCATTTGCAGAGTAAGCGGATCAAAACCTCCTAAACGAATTAGTCGCTCGCGAGCATCAGCAACAATCACGTAGACCTTTTGGAATTCTGCATCATCAAAGAGTTGATCGATTGCTTCGTCAAGCTTACGTTCAACAATCACTGCCTTGGAAGCCTTCGAAAGCGTGACTCCAGAAACCTGACTAAACCGGTCTATGGTTTCAGTTATTCGCTGGGCAATTTCGTCAAGATACGTTTTCAGCTTTGAGTCTTCTACACCCGAAATTTCAAGTACAAGGTTTGGTGCAGAAGAATCTACTTTGAGCACCACTTCCAAATGCTTTTCTGAATCGGGAATAGGTGAGGAAAAAGTTGCGTTCCCAATGAAGCCGTCCTTCGTAAAAGTCTCATTTATACTGTTGAGACGAGTTCTGATGGAAGATATAGAATAGTAAGCCGCGCCAAAGGCAAGGCTAGGGGACAGCTCCTTGGTTGGGATTTCTTTTGAGGCCCTCAATATGACAGCACCCTCATCTAGATAAAGCATATCTGGGAGGCAAAAAGCTTTACGACGAACTCTTTTAGGGGTGAACTTTACATTTCTAGTAAGCGAGGAGTTATAAGTTGCCACCAAAAGCATCAAAACCCTCAACTGAACCAGTTGCAGATATAATTGGGCGTACAACAACAGCGAGCATAAATATCCGTGTAACTGACCTAAAGGCAGTTGGTCGAAACGAATTCCTTACCCTATTGCATGAAGGCGAAGAGTACCTCCTTCTGGTCAAAGAAATATGGAGGGAACATCATGAAACGAAGGGAACTTGCACTGTTGTAGGCTCCATGCCACGAACGCCTTTCAATCCTGATGTATCCGTCTATAAAGCATCACCAAGTATTGTAGGGGAAGCTCTTGGAATCGATATTCCTCGCGACGAAGCAGTTTATGCTGGGCTTCTATCAGGCTATGACGAAATTCAGGTGCTTCTTCCCATTAAGAAACTGGGACGCCTATTCATTGTAGGTAAGACAGGGAGTGGCAAGAGTTACAGTGCTGCAGTGATTATGGAGGAATTTCTTGAAAGAGGGATACCTATTGTAGTTCTAGATAGGCATGGTGAATATTCTAGTCTAAAAATACCGGCGGAGAAAGGGAGCAAGCGGTTCGATGTGAAACCGAAGAGTTACGAAGAGAACGTCATCGAGTTCGCTGACCTTTCCGCAAATCCTGGTGCCGATCTTCCCATAGAAGCAGTACTGGGCACTAAACCTAAAGATTTGGTGGTTTCGGGTCAAGGGACAATCCTAAACTTCCGTGGTCTTGATCTAAGCGTCCAAGAAGCACTTTCTACTGAAATCCTACACAGCTTGTATAAAGCTGCAACCAACAGAGAGATACCTCCCTTCTACTGTTTCGTGGATGAGGCACATCTGCTAGCACCTAATCGAGGAAAGGCAGCAACCACGAAGATGATGCGGCTCTTAGCCCAAGAAGGCCGCAAGTTTGCAGCTAATCTGGTAGTAATCACTCAGAAACCCCAATTACTTGATACTCATGTTCGCAGCCAAGTTGGTACGTGGATTGTCCATCAACTTACTGACGTTCGTGATGTTGATATCACAACCCAATCTACTGAAGGCCTCTCTCGCGAATGGGATGATGACATCCAACATCTTGATGTGGGTCAAGCAGTAATTGCTGGGGATGCAGTAAAAGTTCCGTTAATTGTTGATATTCGTATTCGTGAAACGACTCACGGAGCTATTGGATTCAACCCTCTTGATTTTGCTGCTCCTCAAGCAGCTGAGGAATTAGAAAGGCGCCGGAGCAGATTGCGAAAAAGCTTTGCAGACCGGATGAAGACGGCGGTGAAGCGGTTCGAAGAACTGCACGCTTCAATTGAGGGTGGTACTGGACGTGTCCCCAAAAGGATAGCAGCTCTTAGTGAAGAACTCAAGGCAGCTGAGCTGAAGCTGAGAGAGTTACGAGAAGAAAACAAGGTATTGAAGAAGGAACTGAGCAAGGTTAAGAAACAGAAGGATAAAGCCATCAAACTTGCTGAGGAAGCTTTAGCTAGATTGAAGAGAAGAAGATAGAACCCAAAAGAAGTCCACCATGAAAGTACTACTTTGCTTGCCAAGCTTTTGTAGTTACCTTGTCCACTAGCCCTTTCTCTTTTAGTTCATTTAAACTTCGGATAATCTCATTTTGGGGAATATCTACTCCACCTACTCCACTAATGATTGTGCGAATAGCTCGGGGTCGTTGCGCGCGCTCCCGAATTGTTTCTAAAACTGCGGCTTGGAGTACTGTGAGACGAGTTCTTCCCCTAGAGGACGCCTGTTCCTTGCGCTTCGGCTTCTCTTTCGCTGGTGCAGCAGAGGGAGAAACTGCTTCAGTTCCCTCTTCATCACTGGAAGGTTTGGGCTCTATTGTTTCATCAGTTGGTGTGTCATTTTCTGACATGCCTTGACAATCTCCGAAGGGACTATAATAGGTGCCCGAAAACCTATCGTCAATTTAAGTTTTCCTCCAGCAATAGACGTTTAGTTCCGCAAGCTTGAAATAAGGAAAGATATACCACGATAACGCCATCAGGCAGGAAGTCAATCATGCCGCCGAAGCGTCGTCGCAAACGAAAACGTCGAGAGAAACGACTAGAACGATTGCCTGAAAAACTCCAACGAAGACGAGAGCGTCGTGTTTCATATCGAATCCGACGCATGCCCAATTGGGTAAAAGGAACTCTTGTAATCGCTGTTATCGTTGCCATTTCCGTTGCGGCTGTTACTGGGATTGGAATTCTTTACCCTCCACAATCAGCAGATGTAGCTTCCCCTGATATTTATTTCCTGCAGCAAGACATATTCTACTTCAGTGTTGGCGCGGACAGTAACCTTACATTGGAGTCTATGGATGCTCTTTTTGGTATAGGGTCCCAAGGGAGCGAGAAATCACTTAACTTCAGTCTAATCGATACCTTCAACGAGGATCACAATATCACTCTAAATGATATTATAGTCTGGGATTATTTTGGGAATGCCTATCTCCTCAACACAATAATTGAATCTCAGAGTATCAACTTCACATTTAATGACATATGGCCTCCAATGAACTCCACTAGGGAACTTGAGGGTGTCCCAGAGGGCTATTGGTCTCTCCTCTTTGGTTACACATTAGACAGTGCCAATGACGATGTAATCCAAACCGAAACTCTCGATGACTTCATTACCGCATTCAACTGTACTGTTGTTCCTGAGAATGGAAAACTCGAATATAATACTTCTACAATCGTGCATTGCAACATCGTCCTTGAAACATTCCCTGATCCCATGATCAACTTTGCTTACGGAAGAGCCCACCTAGAATTCCCAAGGCATGTCTACAATGGCAGTACGCTTCTTGCAAATATATCGATAGACGAGGTAACAATGACCGGAACAGATAATCCTCCAGACGATGAATACAGTGAAACTGAGGATCTCATTTCATTCGACACTGATTTTACATTCATGAGCAATGACACTTGGGGCTTCATATTCGACTTAAACGTGACCACCTTTACCAATGATTCCTTCTGTTTGCTAGACCTTTCAACGGCCCAATGCGAATTCTATGTCCAATCGGGCTATCAAGAAGCACCATTGGTCATCGACCAACCCATGCACTTCCCCAAGGCTACCTTCAATATCAACTCGGATTATAATCAGACGTTCGTGGCAAATTACACTGACATCCATTTCCAACTCCCCCAGATTTGGGTAGAAATAAATTCCACACCATCAACACCGACACTTACTTTACAACCACGAGTCAGTGAAACTATGCGCAGACCGTTTAATCACAGACTTCCCTCAATCTCAGATATAGAAAAACAACCGTGGAACCAAACTTATAACTCGGACTCAGAGGCGGTCTTTGAAGCGTTGGCTCTGATAGCGCCCAAACCTATTCTAGCTTGTCGTTGTCGACCGTTGCGGTTCTAGAAGTCGTTGTACCTTATGCAGATGACGTGCGGTCTTCACAGTCACTCCATCTATGCTGTATACCTTGCCACGTTCAATCACTAGGTGTTTCACTCCCGTATCTAGGTCGAAGTAGCGTCGTAGGTCTTCAGCAATCACATGTAGTTGAAAGCAGTGGGGGCTGCCGTCAACAGTCAGTACAAGTAATTCGGTTGGTTGATGAATCTTGACCATACAGGCTAACTTTGTTTCGACCATATTCATGTGATAGGTCTCTAAACACACATGCAAACATACCCTATCTTTAACGAATTCCTCTAGAATCTTCGGATGCTCCTGTAATAGACAGGAACCAACTATAAGGAATTGATTGGATTGACGCAGATATCGTGCTCCAACATTAGTTGATAAAAGCATTGAACATTGCATAGCCAAGGCACCTCTCTAACGTTAGGTCTCCGAGCCTTTAAATTGACGATGCACTAGATTGTAATTAACCTGTATAATGGGGATAACAGATGCCTGAAGAAGAAAATGACGAACTAGACGAGGCTTATAGGCGCTTCAGTCAGCATTTGAAGAGAAGACTTGCAGAGCGTGATCCTGTAAGAGATGCTGAGCTTCGCGCTCGTGTTGAACGCATAGACGCTGAAGCGCCTAGCCGAACAAGGCTTTTCGCAGAAGGGGAGGAAACTCTTAGTCGATTAAAGAGTGACTTCCAAATTGCACTAAGACCGCCCAGCAACTTGGAGGAGTATCTTGTTTATCTGCTTGCATTAGAGCGTTCAGGGATTGCAACGACAGTTACAGCAGCTGACTTATTTTCCCAACTTCTTGAGGCAAGTTATTTTTCAGATGTTTCCATCAAGGATTTCCGTAGAGCATTGGCTAAACTGGAGAAAGAGAAGGTACTTACTCTCTATGAACGCCAGGGCACGATAATGATTCGCGTCCACCAAGAATTCCTAAGTGACGATGCAGCTGAACTGCTAGACTTGGCTGCACGCAAAGGTGGGGTACTTTCCCTAGAGCAAGCTATGCTAGCGACAGGGTGGCCCCAAGCGCGAGTACGTACAGCTCTTGATACATTGTTAGAAAAGAATCTAGTTGTGCAGAAGCGAAGCTTCGTACATGGAACAAGGTTCCAAACAACGGATTAGAGCTAGAATTTATAGCGTTACCCAAGGGAAAAGATGTAAATCAAGCGCCAAATATCTTATTCATTTATATGGTACCCCCTCTAGGTTTAAATAGGGAAAAGGGGGTTTTAGTCGGCGTAGAAGAGAGTGGTGGATAGGTCAACACATCGCTCTTCGACTCGAAGAAGTGTCAAAATATGGCGTCCGCTGCGTCACCAATCCCGACAAATCATCAGATTCCCCAGAAAGTGAAGGTAAATGATATTCGTCGAGAGAAAAGGTTACTACTCAAGGCTATTGCCGCAACTCGTGGTCAACATCGGATTAGACTCCAGCGAGAGCTAGCCGCTCTTGAAGCATACGAACGTAACCAGCACAAGCGCCGCCAAGAAAATTCCGTCTTCACATAATTAGTTGTAATCCAGAACTTTGGTAGTGAATTATTAGATGACTATTGATACAGAAGAGAACAAGATTGCTTGTGTAGATGAATGCCCGCTCCTTGCGGTAGTCCTCAAACATTTGGTTAGTAGAGCTAAGAGTAAAGACCGCGAAATCCTTATCGCTACAATTCAGGAGAATAGTCCTAGAGGATGGCTACTACCAGAAACCGATGACAAATCCTTTCGTGCTAATGGAACCGAAACCGATTTCATGGATATAGGCTGCACATGCCCAGTCCTTGATACTAAAGTTTCTGAGCTCTTAACACAAATAGAATCTATTACCCTCTGCGACGCCATTACCCAAGAATTCGAAGAGGAATAGTCAAATTATTATGGAGTGAAGAACCGTTTTTTAATCCCCTCTTCGCATGTCTTCTTGACGAGACAGTCTAAAACATTTCGTAGATGGCCGACTGTGACCCAAGCACTAGCTATCTCAGGAACCCCAGGATCAGGGAAAACTGCAGTAGGTGCATTATTAGCCGAGAGGCTCGACGTGGAGGTACTAGAGTTGAGTCAACTTGTGGAGAGGGAGAAAATGTATTCCAATCAAGATGTGGCACGAGCCACCTTAATTGCCAATGTAGAGATTCTAGAGAAGTATTTAGCAACGCTATTATCTCAAGCAAAACGAATCCATTTAGTGTTAGGACACTATGCCGATATTGTACCTGACGCGTTTCTGAAGAGCCTTGTGGTTCTTCGCTGCCATCCAAAGATATTGACAGAAAGACTTAGGGAGCGCCAATGGTCAACCACGAAAATCTTGGAAAATATACAAGCGGAGATTTTGGGTGAATGTACTTCTCAGGCTTTGCTCCGTCACCCTCCCGAAAAAATCTTTGAGGTTGATGTTAGTCACAAATCAAAGGAAGCAGCAGCTGACTGTATTGAAATGATTTTCTCAGGTAAAGGTACAGAATATAAACTAGGCAGAATCTCATGGCTCAAAACACTAGATGCTCAGGTCCTCCACCGAATAATGGAGGAAGGAGAGCTGCCCTAGTTGCAAACGCAAAACCCATAAGTGTCTCCCGTTCCCACAATAAGTAACTTGGAATCTCATTCAAAGGCGGATTCATTTTGACAAAAGACCAAATTCTAGAGCTTATCAGAAAATATAGTCTGGCAAACGCAATAAAATACGATGGTAAAGCCAATCCAAACGCGGTTATAGGCAAACTACTTGCTGAACGTCCTGATTTACGTCAGCAAGCACAAGAAATCGTCCCCCTAGTTAGAGAAACAGTAGCAACGATAAACACCTTATCCCTTGAGAAACAAATCGCACAACTCCAAGCTCTTGCTCCAGAATTGTTAGATGTGAGTCATGAACGCCGAGTAAAACAGTTACCACCTTTGCCCGGTGCAGAGATGGGAAAGGTTATGACTCGATTACCACCAGAACCTAGCGGGCACCCTCATTTTGGACATGCATATGCAGGCTTCATCAATTGGTTTTATGCACGCAAGTACGAAGGAAGTATCATCCTTCGTTTCGAAGACACCAACCCGCGTCTTGTAAAACCTGAATTCTATGATGCATTCAGAGAAGGATATCGCTGGATGGGGATAGATTGGGACCGGGAAATCAAGGTTTCAGATGACGTGCCACTCTTCTATAAGCGGGCTCGAGAACTTCTTGAAAGGGAGGATGCTTACATCTGTTTTTGTCCAGTAGATACTATTAAGGAGAAACGGCGAGAAGGAGCCTCCTGTCCTCATCGCGATACTACAAAGGAAACAAACCTAGGGATATGGGATGACATTCTAGAGGGCAAATACAGCGAAGGAGAGTTGGTCTGCCGGCTGAAAATAGATATGAACCATGAGAACGCGGTAATGCGGGACCCCAATATCTTTCGTATTATTGATAGTCCACATCCCTTTCAAGGAGAGCGGTTTAGACTCTGGCCAACCTACGATTTTGCTGTGGCATTGGAAGATTATCTTAATGGTATCAGTCATATACTTCGAAGTAACGAATTCGCTAGTCGCGGCGAACTGCAAGCCTACATCAGGGATCTCTTCGATTTATCTCAGCCAATAATTCAAGAATTTTCCCGTGTCTCTATAGAGGGGTCGCCAGTAAGTAAAAGGCGAATACGCCCCCTCGTTGAATCTGGAGTAATATCTGGATGGGGTGACATCAGACTTGCTACACTCTCAGCTCTACGGAATCGAGGAATCGTCCCCGAAACGATAAAGGAGATTACGCATGAGGTTGGTATGAGTGTAGCTCAGCCAATTATTGATTGGTCGCTGATTTTGGGAATTAATCGTCGGATAATAGATCCTTTGGCAAATCGATACTATTGTGTAGCTAATCCAGTGGCTGTTATAATCGAAGATCATCAGTCCGTTGATGCTGCATTGCCACTTCACCCTGATTATAAAGAGCGGGGTACGCGAACCGTTCACGTTGACCAACAAGTTTTCATTGATGGTGCAGACGCCCAAAGACTGACGAAGGGGGATATTTTCCGTCTGAAACACCTATTCAATATTCGTGTAGAACGAAAAGGTCGGAAGGGATTAAGCTGTACTTACGCTGGTGAAGACCTTGATGCAGCTGCTCTAAAGATTCAATGGGTGACCAATGATTCGGTTCCAGTGTTGATGAATGTCCCTGAAGTATTATACATTGATGATAAATTAAATCCCAATAGCCTTAAGGTGGAGCAAGGGATTGGTGAAAGGCCTCTAGGCACGCTAGAACCAGGCACACTTGTACAATTAGAACGGAAAGGCTTTGGAATAATAAAAAGCGCAGAAACCAAAGTTGAAATCAATATGACAGGCTAATGTTGCGCAAACATTAAAGAACGAAAAACCACAGTATCAATTAAACATCAAAAGGGATATGTGCCTAGTCTTGTCGGAGGAAATACGCCGAGCCCTTGACAACCTGCGATTTGATCGCATGGTGAAAGCATTCTGTATCGTGTCTCCCGATAATCAAGTTCATCAAAGCACATTGGACACTAGCACTGAACAGATGGTCCAGAGAACTGTCACGTTGTACGAAGGTAAGATCAGCCAACTAACAGTCAACACAGAACAAGGTCTCGTTATTATATCAAAGATAGTTGGTGATTGGCTGCTGGCGGTATTATTTCCGACAAACCTTTCATTGGGAATAGCTGTTGTTAAGACAAAGGCAACACTCCTAGCTCTTCGAGATATTGATCTCGAAGTAGTAAAGACTATGGCCCCGATTGAAAAACCAGCCGAGACAACTAGTCCTGCAACAACTGTGTCAGCTAGTCCAGCGACAACCCAAGGCACCACTAGTCCCGCTTCAAGTGTATCATCAGTTTCACCTATAGCGTCCGGCTCTGCATCACCCACAGTAACATCTCCCGAAATCTCACCCTCCGCTTCATCTGAACCCTCTATTACATTGTCCTCTATTCCTCAAGGTGGTGAAACGCTTTTAGCAGCCCTTGACAAAGGCTCGACGCTGGGAAATTCACTCTTCGATAAATTTGGACCCTATGCTCGCGATGTTCTTTTTCTTATAGACGGTAAACGAGATGTCAAGACTATTGCATTCCTCCTTGGACTCCCTGAGTACGCGATTGTTGAGGTACTCGAGTTTGCAATAACTAAGAAGATTCTCCTCCCTGTAAGTGAAGCAGCATAGAAGTTGGAGCTGATAACCCACTTCGCTCACCCACTATAGGGACACAGTTCAGTTCGACTCGGTTTCTAAAAAATGATTAAAAAATGAAGCCGGGGGCAGCAAGAGGAAGGAGGGAGGAGGGCGAGGAAGCCCAAAGGGAGGACGACTCGGGCCAAGGTCCCTTGGGAGGGATTCTGCCTATTTGTGAGGGATTCGGGATCGGGTCAGTTTAAAATAGGACTGCTGCCCCACTCGGCATTAAGGATTATTGTTACTAGTGGATATAAATCTTTGGTTTTCGCAACTTCCATATACACTTATTGGGTTTTTCTTAATTGAATTCAGTAATATTACATGTATTCTTATTTCATTCGGAAGTTTCTCGTTCAGTTCCGCATTCAATGCATACTAGAGGCTTAGATCGAAAGGTAGCACCACACCCCTTACAGGCGAATAGAACACCTTCAGTGACTGCTACTGGCTCAGAGCGACGCCGATTCACTAGCCATAAAGGTATGCAGAGTAGAAGAGTCCCTAACACTATTACACCTAAAGTTGTTAATAACCGATAAAGAAGGAAAAACAGGAAGATGGTGAGAGGGAATGCGGCAATGTTAGCATATTTGAAAGTGAAAATTAGCCACACTCCTCCAATGAGGAGCGGGGATGTCAAAGTCATCTTGAACGAGCTGGCAGGTTTACGAAAGGCTACAATCCCAAGGATAACAGCGCACAACCAAAGTAGAAGTGATAGGATAGATGACAAATCGAGTAAGCGCTCAAAAGTGGCTAAGAGCCAAGCAACTTCGAAGAATTTTGTAGAATTACCCGAATCCACTAATCCGAAATAGGTCGAGTATACGAGTGGGTTCAATGCCCCTTGGTCCAAGATATAAACGACAAGAGCTAACACAAAGGCTATGGCTACCCCCAAAGGAATAGGTGCTGAACTTCGGATATCAGACATAGCATACGCCTTTGCGTTCTGATTGCTAACTGCTACCGAGTTTCTCTTTGAGACGTTAATGTCCCACCAACAGCACCGCCAACCCCAGCGATTATCCCAGCAAGAACTCCGTTGATCACCCAGCCTAACAGTTGGTCAAGAAGTATCTGGTTCAGCAGTGCCATGACATCAGGAAAATAGCCGTCTATGACCCAGACCACAATCCAGCAGACAAGTGCCATAGAGATTGCGGATACTAGACCCGCTGAAACGCCTTTGACAACATCTCGGGTGAACAGGCCACCAATCAATCCACTTAGTAACCAGATAATTGAGCCGAGAATGTAGGCGCTGGTAACATTCAGCAGTAATTGCGCTATCGCAAATCTGATTTGCTGAAAAATAGATACCATCATGAACGTGGTCGCCAAATCTGTTGGTATCCAACCGCTTCCCCAAAACGGAAGACTTAGCATAATACTACCGTAAATAACAGCAAATGCAAGGATGATTGCAGAAAAGAATCCTACTATGGTCCCTGTTGCAGTGTTACCCATTTAACATAACCTCGTGTATATTTCCATGAAAGATAGACGTTTCGTAGAGATAAAGTTATAGATTATTTCATAGCTGAATTGAAAATACTTCCTATCATTGGAAATGTCTCGTTTGTTATTTAATCAGACCATCTTTAGCTTTCGCAGTTCTCTCATCAAAGATATGAGTTTTCGATCCCGAGTTGCCATTGCCTTAGCAAAAATCTTTACCTTTCGGGCTGAAGCCATTTTCACGACGGAGTCGCCCGTAACGATTCTTGCTAGCCTGTCAAGGGTTTCGTCTTCAGTTTCGATGAGAAGGTCTCTAAGCTTCAGAGACTGAGCGAATTCATCGCCATAACGTTTACGCCATTTCGTTTCGTATTCCTGGAGTCTAGCAGCTGAGACATCGCCTTTTGACACGCACTTGGATGCGACTTGCCCAGCAATACTACCACAAACCATAGCATAACCCATCCCGCCGCCAGTAATAGGATGTACATGGCCTGCGGCGTCGCCTACGAGGAGTGCGCCGTCTACTACGTTTTGTTCGTTTGGTCCGCATACGGGTAGTGCTCCTACTCGACATTCTACAATCTTTGCTTTGGCTAGTTGGCGTTTAGCGATTTCGTGGTGTTTTATGAAGTGGTCTAGATACTGTTGTGCTGTGTGTTCTCCGAAGCCTCCACCAATACCGATACCTACATTGGCGCGTCCCTCGCCTTTGGGGAAGATCCATATGTAGCCTCGGGGGCATAGGTCGCTTCCTAGTAGAAACTCCATTAAATCAGGGAATTCAAGGTTGCAGTTGACCATTTCGTATCCAAAGCAGGAGTCGATATCTGCGGGTTTGAAAGAACGTCGTAATCCTGTAAGGCGAGCTATCTCGCTGTTTACTCCATCAGCACCGATAACGACATTTGCTTTGATGGTCTTGCGCTCTCCATTATGTCGCACGACAACTCCACTGACTGTGCCTTTAGAGCGCTTCAAACCAATGACTTTGGCGCCAAGAAGTACATCTGAGCCTGCCTCGGCGGCACGAGCTAGTAATTCTTTGTCAAACACACGTCGATCAATGATATAGCCACTGGGCTCTTTCTCAGCAAAGTCAACTGAAATAAGAGCCGGACTATATACTCGAAATCCACGGATGGGAACACGAATTGATTCTTCAGGTATCTCGATTTCAGCAATACCTGGCCCAGTTTTTCCAATAGCTTCGCCGCACTGGACTGGAATCCCAACGTGTGTTTTCCTGTCAACAATGGTAACTTCTGCGCCCTCTCGCCGTGCAGACAGCGCAGTGGCAGACCCTGCTGGGCCTCCGCCGACAATTATTATATGATTATCGCTCGACAAGTTCAATCGCCTCCACCGGGCAGACTTTTGTGCAAGTGCCGCAACCGTTGCACTTGTCAGGTAATATTACAATGTAATGCTCAAAGACGTCAATAGCATTCTTGGGACAAACAGTTGCACAGGCCTGACATATTCCGCAGATTTCACCGTTTACTTCTGCCAATTTTTTAGAAGGTTTTCCAGTTGGGGACATGTTACTGCGGCTCCAATTTCGAATTATTGAGGAACACGGCTATTGCGCCTTTTCAGCCTTTCTGTATTCTAAATTGTTCAAGAAGGATTATCTCTTTCTGTCATCCTTCTTTATCGAGTGCAATCTAACGGAATCAAAAGTTACTTTCCACTATGTAAAAACTGATTCATTAGAGATAAGGGAAGTTGTACCTATTCTTTCGGAAGTTTTCTGATGACTTTGACCCATTCTTTGATACGAGATTCCGGAATTCCAGTTAAGAGAGAGAGGTCACGCGCATTTTCTGATTTGAGCTCATCAAGACTAGTTACACCGAGGTCTTTCAACTTTCGTAAATCGCCCCGACTGATTTCGGGCAGATGTTTCAGTTCAGTGATTTTTGGTTTCTGAGCCCTTTCTTCACGAGCAGCACGAGATAATTCACGAATGTGAAGCTTTGCAGTGTCAACAAGTTTCTCGGCTCGCTCCCGCTTCAAGTCAGTAACCCTGGTAAGACGACGCGGCGAAGTTGTAGAGAGGGCGTGAATACTTGTAACGCCTGCAGCTACTAGGGTGTCTACTACCTTCTTTGTGATTTGTGGTAATTCGGTCAAGTCTGTTTCCACTGGTACTGGAACAGGCTTTGGGGCTTCTTGCTCTACAGGTTTCTCTTTCGGTTTGACAGGCTTGGACTCTTCGCTTAGTTTCCTAATTTGTTCAAAATAATCCTTGAGTAATGTTACATTGTCAGGGTAATGAGAGCTTCGCCGACGATCAATAGGAATAGCCATCCATCTGGCATCGCTTAGGGATAAGCCAGCGTCCTTCAGCTCCTTTAGAGTGAACCCTCGTCCATACCGTTTTTGTCCCGTTTTTGGTGAGTGGATTTCTGGTCTGAGAGCCAAGATATTATCTCCTGTTTAACCAAGTGCAGGAAAGGAGAATCAGACCAGCTAAAAATCTTTTGACTCTTATCATCAAATACTTCCTTGCTTACAGTAATTGCTAAACAAGAAAACTTAAATTGTTAATGTAGATTGGCAGAGACAAGAAGTGTATGAGGGTAAACAATGATGAGACGCCAAGATGATGGACAGCGGCTAATGTCCCATACTACAACAGTTGCCGTGAGATGTACTGATGGAGTAGTTTTAGGAACTGAATCCCAAGCTACGATGGGCTATACTGTAGCAAGTGATACTGCACCTAAAATCCATCAAATCACGGATAATATAGCAGTAACGATTTCTGGATCTGTTGCGGATTGTCAAGCGATAATAAACAGTGTGCGCGCAATTACTAGACTGGAAGCCCTAGAGATTGGACGCGAGTTATCGGTGAAGGCGGTTTCCCGTCTTACTTCATCTATCCTCTTTCGAAATCGTATGTACCCCCTTATTTCCATGCTCATTATTGCTGGTGTAGACAATGATGGTGCGCACATCTATGCTCTGGATCCTTTAGGTAGTATGCTTGAAGAGGACAAGTTCACAGCAACTGGTAGCGGTTCTGTTGTGGCATTTGGTGTCCTTGAAGATGAGTATGAAGACAAGATGACCCTCACCAAGGGAAAGGATCTTGTTAAACGTGCAGTAAATGCAGCTCGAAGACGGGACATCGCTTCGGGCGGTGCTATACAAGTAGCTGTAATCAGCTCAAAAGGCGTAGTGATTACAACCCTTAAAGAGTAACTGAATCATACAGGCACTCACTTTTAGTCCCAGCTAATGTCGCTCTTATTGTACGACACAGCAGGCCTGTTGAGCATAAGTTTTGTAGCCGTTGCTTTCAAGGTATTTTACGGTAGATTGGGTTGGGACTGCAATACGTGTGACACCAGCATTAACGGCTAGTCGTTCCATCTCTTGACGAGTTTTCCCTCGAGGTCGCATACAACCAAGAGCGATTTCGGTTTTCGGGAACAAGACCCTCGCGATTGCACATACTCTAGCTATATCATGGTTAGCTGGAGGTGTAATTGATTCCATTGCTGTTTCTTGACTTGGCACCAAGGCAATTATCACAATTGTTGAAGGGGCTATTGTTTCATGGATGATTTGGAGTGCATCTAGCTCACCTACTAACTTGCCAAAGTGTAGACCGACGCAGATATGAGGTGAAATTAATACACCAGAAGAGTTGAGAGCTTGAAGGGTTGCTCGATAGTCTTTGGTTGACCGGTGTGGAAGACCATAGACCTGATGAATTGTATCATCATCACCAACGATGTCAACAGAAGCACAATCAATTCCTGTTTCCGCCAGATATCTGGCTTCATCTACTGTTAGAAAACCTGTATGGACATTGATGTAGAGACTGGTAGATTGCTTTATTTCTCTAATGGCGGGGAGAAATGGCAGAAGCGGTACACGACCCTCAGTATCGCAGCCTCCGCTTATCAAACACCCCACGCCCTTATTGGCGGCAATGTTTTGACAATAGGATATTAGTTGATTTGGTCGAGTTAGAGGTTTCATATGTCGCAGATATCTTCCTCCACAATGCTGGCAATCTAACTTGCAGCTCCGACCAGTGATGGAAATTGATGGGAAGGCATCACTAGGGGCAAAGAAAGAAACACAGCGTCCAAAGGCTGCGTCAGTGATTCTGCGAGCTTTGTGGAAAAGCGGTTCCAATTCTGTTATAGGAGCAGTGAACCACTTACGAAGTTGTTTCAATGTCGTGTTAGATAATGACTTCATTTTTATGTCATCGCCGGAAATTCCATTTTGAAGAAGCATATTGTGTTTTTGCGATATATTGTGCTGCTCTTGTTTCTTCAGCTGTCAAGGTTTTCTCTTCGAATTCTGTATCTAACACTTTTGTGAATCCTGCCAGTAATGAATCTTCTATGTGCTTGAATTTTGGAAGAACGTCAAGCTCCTCTTCGAGGGATGTTAGGCGGGTTGCAGCGCGTTTTAGTGTTAAACAATCCGCTTTGGTTCGATCAACTTTCAAAACGGAAAACATCAAATCTAAATCAATGCGTCGAAGAATAGTACCATGCTGGAGGAGTGCTTGGCCACTTCGGGATTGGGCATTTCCTGAAATTTTCCTCCCCTTGACGAAAAGGTTAGGACATGCTCGCTCTGAACCACCTGAGAACTCTGCTTGTACACCAAGATGCCTGAAGCCTTCAATTATCCCTGTACAGAGATGCTGATATGAGGCAATAATATCTCTAGGGATATTTGTCCCATCTCTACGACAAACAATAGTGTAGGTCAGTTCCCCTTCAAAATCATGGTATACAGCACCACCGCTGGACCTGCGCCTTACTATATCAATTCCTTTCTCCTTACACGTGTCAACATCAACCTCATCGTGTACCCGCTGGAACTGCCCTATTGAGACCGTGGATGGAAACCAACGGTAGAACCGTAAGGTATTCGAAGCCTCCCCTTTCTGAATACAATCCAACAGCATATGGTCGATTGCCATATTATCGAAGGCTGTGTGCTGTTCAGTCCGGATCAGCCGCCAAGGACCTTGCATAGGTTAAATCACTCCTTCTAATTGCTGTCGAATTTCATGCAACTTTTCAACTGGAAGGGAAGTAGGATAATTATAGATTTCACTGGGCCTTTCAGTGAAGAATGGTCGATTACATCCACTACACCCTGCTGTTTGGAATGCCTTCCCAGTGTCAACGATAGCCGACAATTCCTCTCTAGTGATGCCATAGGACGATATTATTTGAGTCTGTTTATCGAATTTAAAATCCTCTACTCTAGCAATATGATGTTTCAAGATGAAATGTGCTAATTGAATCCGGCGATAGGCTTGAATAGAGGGTTTCGTCCGGTGTGCAAGGGGAGTACCAGCTATTGGTGTGAACGGGAAGAGCCCGATTTCTATTCCCCGATTAGTCATTTCTTGAATTAGGTTAACAGTTTCCTTCTCTGTTTCGCCAAGCCCCATGATGAGATGCGTAGTTGTTTTACCCCTTCCAAAAACAACGAGGGTGTCCTCAAGGGCTTGAATATGAGTTTCCCAACGAAATGGTCCTTTTGTACCCCATCCTTTTATTGCTTGGAAAATTACAGGTGATACAGCATCTAGAGAGATGGCGACGCGCTCGAGCCCTAACTCTTTAAGTTTGTATAGAAAGGTTTGAGGAAGGGGAGGCAGTGCAGCGGAAAGGGGTAGGGAAGGCACGGTTTCGTGAATTGTATCTATCAGGTGGACAAGATCCTCCTTCAACCGAGGATAGATTAGGGTTTGGAAACACAATCGCTGAAAGGGAGAATCACTACCAAGCAAGGAAAGCTTTGTAAGTACTTTAGAGAGTGAATATTCTGGCCATGTCACACGAGAGAGACGATTCGCAGATGTTTGACTTTCGCGCGCTTGAGCACAAAAGGCACAATTCGCGGCACAGCGAACTGGAGTGTACATCATTGTATACGCGGTTGTTGGAATAGCGTCGACCTTGCATTGAATTAATCCTAGAGCAGCTGCTGTTCCAATAGAGAGCCGTATCTTCTTCAGTAGTATTCCACCTAGATTGTCAACCTATTAGTTTTAATTTGAACCTTTTGCCCTTCCCAAGCCACAGATGCGCTGCCAAAGAAGAAACGGTAAAGCCTGTAAAACTGTATCCCGGTAAGGACGGAAGCCTACAATCAAGTCTGCTGCCAATTTTAGAAACCTATAATCCAAGCTCATTCCGGTACCGATGTTTTCCGTTTGAGAGCCCCTGAAGAATAGATTCCTGAGGCGTACCCCCCATTTCAAATCATTACCAATTTCGCACTGCCAAAGCCGTTCATATCTACGAAGTCTTCTCGCTGAGACATCACTTCGCGTCAAACAATCAGCACTAACCTGACCCGCAATGCGCCCCGCCGCAATGGAATAATGGAGGCCTTCGCCTGTTATTGCACTGCAATGACCAGCAGCGTCACCAACTAGGAGTACTGCTTCACCGTAGGAGTCATTCTGAAAAGTTAGAGGTACAAGAGCCCGTTCGATTTTGCTCACTCGACCTCCTTCTAGTTGGGCACTGGCAATAGGATGGCCTTGTATGAAATAGTTCAAATAAGAGTCAAGACTGCTAGTTGTTGCCGAGAGTAGGGACCCAATACCTACGTACAAACAATCGTGTTTTGGAAAAATCCACGCGTAGCCAAAGGGGCAAACATCACTTCCGTAGTAGAATTCCATACGTCCCCCGAAACGTTCTGTAATAGTCGCGGGAGATAATTCTACCCTAGCTTGTATTGTGATTCCTAGTTGATTTCGAGTAAATCGACGCCGTAACCCAGTTAATCGCGCTACTGTTGACGATACTCCATCGGCACCGATGAGCAGGGGAGATTGAAACTTGTAGGGGGCATTTTTGACAGTTATATTCCAACTGCCTTTATCCCGTATACATTCTGTAACCTTGTGATTTAGAAAGACTTCAACACCACTCTTTCTAGCGCGCTTACAAAGATGGGTTCCTAAAGCTTCCCTCGTTAGTTGAACACCTACAGGGTTCCCGTAATCCACTTGGCGAAGAGGTTGGTTGGGTATACTAATTGAGATACCCGAAGTGACGCGTTCGACCAGTGAAAGAGGAATCTTGCCATCCACCATTCCCTTGGCTGTTAGATAACCGCCGCAGGGCTTCTCCTTCCCCGGTATTTGGTCTCTCTCGAGAACCGCGACGTGTACATCCCGTTGTGCTAATTCTTCAGCCGCAAGTAGCCCAGCAGGTCCTGCTCCGACTACAACTACATCGAAATTTTTTACCTTCATCTATTATCGTCCTATTTCGACTTTGCCTAAAACTCTTGTAGATGTTATGTTAATGGAGAGTGTTGGTGCTGATATGCGAATCTCAGGTTCGGAAGAAGAAACAAAATCAGTAATTGAAGTTGCTCGACTAATGCTTCTTGCAGCTCGCACCGCGCCGAAAGGAAAGGGCGCTGATGACATTGAGACTATGATTCTCACGGGAAAGGACAAGGATGCAGTAGCCCATGAGATGCGGAAAATTACTGGAAAAACTGACGACCATTGGTTTCGAGATGCTAAGAATGTAGACCAATCACCTGTATTAGTGCTCATCGGGCTAAAGGGCCCAAGAATCCTCGGCACAAATTGCGGGGCTTGTGGCTTCGGATCGTGTTCAAAACTTCAAGAAGCAGGTCCGAAGGAAGGTAAGTTCTTCACAGGACCTACCTGTATTATCAAAGCTCTCGACTTGGGCATTGCTCTAGGTAGTGCTGTCAAGACAGCACAGATTCATAACGTTGATAATCGGATCTTTTTTAGAGCAGGTGCAGCCTCGCATCGACTTAAACTCCTACCTGAATGCAGCATAATAATGGGCATTCCGCTTTCGGCGACTGGTAAAAGTGCCTTCTTCGACCGCTAAATAATCATACTTTAGAAATAGTGGTAGCCCGGCGCGGATTCGAACCGCGGTCCCAAGGTAACTCCACAGTACCAATGATACTGTTCCAGAGCCTCGGATGATTGACCAATTTGCCCTCTAACGAGAGGCCTACACTACCGGGCTTCCTAGTTGATTTCTCAATGTGGGTTATTTATAGGCTTTTTGGCTCACTCCAATTTAGTGGAGCCTTTCCTATGGTGATTCAACAGGGGCAGGGTCAGTTGTGCTTGGTGAGATACGGCTGATTAAGAGACCTGAGTCGAGATATACTGTAAAAGTGTGATCGCCGTGAATTACTTCAAATGGCACAGGAAACTGAGCTGCGTCTTTCACGACATCTTTAGTGACTTTGAATGCGACACGTTCGCCGCAAACTGGACATTTTAATGCTTTCAGGGGCAATTACAGGAAACCTCCATTGAATTTTCAGAGTATCTCATTAATAGCATCTTTTATTACAGGAGCCACGGAGACCAAACCGATTGGTGAACTTACTGTATCGGTGCCTACCACATATCGGGCACCAGCCTGAAGGATGCGGATAAGCGCATTTTTAACCAGCAAGGGGTGTGCACAACCTACGTAAATATCCCTGGCGCCATGCTGTTTTAAGACTTCGATTGCCTTAATGATAGTGTTGCCAGTAGATATTATATCGTCGACAATTAAAACATCACGTTCCTTGACATCCAGTTTACGTGGACGGACTTCCACAGTCTCTGCATCAAACCGCTTCTTTTCAAGAGCATCATAATCAGCATTTATAGTATCAGCTGCGATTTTTGCCCAAGCCTCAGCCTCTGCATCAGGACCAATAACAGCTGGATTGTGTAGGTCAAAAGTACTCGTCACATGCTTTGCCAACACTCCCATAGCACTAACATCAATAAGCGGAATTTTCGTGAGTTTGGCGACATCAATGACACGGTGACGGTGGGAGTCAATGGTGAAGATATGATCTGCTCCAGCCACTTCAATTAATCGGGCAATCGTCTGGAGGCTTATTGCTTCACCCGGCTTGAATCGCTCGTCTTGGCGAGCATAAGCAAAATATGGGGTGACAACAATCACCTTGCGCGCCTTTAGGTCCTTTAGCGCATCAAGCATTAGGAAGAGTTCAATGAGATACTGGTTCGGTTTGTGTCCCATAGACTGGACTACGACTAAGTCCTTTCCTGAGACATCATCAAGGAACCGCACATAGAGTTCCCCATCTGGGAACATTTTAACCTCAGTGTCTAGGTATTCAGCATTTAGTGCCTGAGCTGTTCTCCAGGCAAGTGTTTTTGATGAGCTGCCGCTTGTTACTATTACCATTGTTTTATCCCTCGCGGGTTTCCACTAAAAAGTACCGAACACAAATAAGGTTACTGTCTGTGAAGTATAATTGCTAAGATTCATTATTTTACTGATAGCATTCCTTCAAAGAAGTTAAGAAGAGCACGAAATGCCTTACCAGAAAGCCTAGGACCATAAATCAGGATAGAACCCCTAGCATCAAGACGGCACGCATAAGACCGCCCCGTTTCCCTGATAAGAGGAGTGATGAAATTAATAGAGCGGATTTGGTCCGCACCCTCCTGAATAGTCCTGTAATGAGGTTGTGTGTGCAATTCTCGGGCCTTCAGACTTACAGATTCCAGCTGGCTTTGGCCAATCTTGACATCACTAAATACTGAACGAACTAATTCTCCAGCCCCACCTTTCCCTGGTTTCGTGATGAAATCAATGATTGCACGCATTTGATTAGAGTCTAGCTCATAAGGGCTTAGCCTACCAGGATATCCTAAAACTGCTGTTGAAAGCAACCACGTTGCTGCACCAATTGCTCGGCGGGGAAGATCTTGTATGAAACAGAAACCTGTTTCAGGCCGCCAGAAAATCTCAGAAGACATATTGAAACTAATAGTTCTGTAATGCCTTTCACGAGCAAGGGATTGGGGAACTCGCATTTGACCTTCATAGGAAAGAACCAACTCCACAATTTCCTTTGAAGCCTTCTGACAACGAAGTTCTGCCTTTGGAATCAGCTGACTAAGCCGTCGTGTGCTCATTCGACCACGAGTCGTCCTGCTAGATGCTTCTCTGCCCTCTGCAGAAGCATCATCAACACCAACCAAATCTTCCAAGGAATACCGTAGAGAAGATAGTGTTCTTGTGACCGAGAGAATAGCCCGGGATTGAGTAACATGAACCGTTTGCATACCTAATCTCACTCCCTTGATTTGAGTACTCACACCTTTTCGTTCTCATTCTATTTATTTCTGAGCTTATACCTCGTTTGAAGCGTCTCTGTGCCATTACCATTGCAAAATGGAAACTCTGATAAGGTGTTGAGAAGGACCTTCAACAAAGTCAAGTCCTAGAGGCTAAGAAATGCCACAACCAAAACGAAAAGGTAAGAGAATCATAATAACGCCCGATGAAGGGGAGCATCACCACGATCATCATGGACACCACCATCACCATGATCAGCCCTCATCGTCAACTACTGTTGATATCGAGTTAAAGGAGAGCTTTCTAGAATATAATCGAAGACTGGCTCAAGAGAATCGTGCCTTCTTTGATGAGCGTGGTATCCGAGCCTTCAACATTCTTGGAAGTGTTGGTTCTGGAAAAACATCTCTTATTGAGGCTATTGTTGAGCGCCTTAAAGATCGACGTGAAGAAATCTTAGTAATCGCTGGGGATGTAACTACTACAATTGATGCCGACCGCATTGGAAAGCACGAAGTGCAAACGATTCAGGTAAATACTGGAGTTGAGTGCCATCTAGATGCCAAATTGATTCGAAAAGCCCTCCAGTCCGTTGATCTTGACGGAATAAGAATCCTAATTATTGAAAACGTTGGCAACCTCATTTGCCCTGCTGATTTTCCTTTAGGTAGTCATCTGAGAATTGTAGTAGTCAGCGTAACTGAAGGACCTTGGATGATTCAGAAGCACCCTATCATGTTTCGCGATGCAGAGTTGCTTGTGATAAACAAGATTGACTTGGCTGAAGTAATGGATGTTGATATTGACCAGTTAGAGCGAGATGCAAAACAAATCAACTCTTCACTCAAGGTTATACGCACCAGTGTCCGGAAAGGACTTGGTATAGATGATGTAATCCAGCAACTCGGATTATAGCGAGCCGAATAGGTTTCAACCAAAACCAAGAAGCTTTTCAAATTTCTCTGCGGTTCGCTTAAGTTCAAGTAACAAAGGACCCAGGCGCGCCTCCTCCTTCGTAATGAAGACAACTACAGCTAATGGGCCACTGTAACGAAGTAATATGAAACCACGCTCAGCCTTCACATAAAGTGAGTCAAGCCTGCCTTTCTTCAGATTTTCAATGGCATTTGCCCCAATCGCCAACATTGATGAGGCGAGAGCAGCTAGCTCTCCTTCACCAATTTTTGCATCAATAGAGCTGGCCATGGGTAGCCCATCTGTTGAGATGATTGCAACTCCCTGAAGCCCTGGTACATTGATTTGGGCCTCTCTAAGCACTTCCATGATTGCCTTCATCGGGTCATCCGACGGACCAGGCTCAGCCATAAGGCATTATTAGTTAATAATAGGCTAAAAACATGTTCCACGTTTTGCTCAATTTATCCATCCCAAGCCCACAAACGCCTTACGAACTCGCTCATTTACAGGAAGGGCTACCATTATGCCTGCGATTACTTGGACTAGGTTCACTGGTACCTCGATAATCGCAGCCATCCCAAGTACAAACCTTTGAAAGAGAAAATAACCCGTTATCATAAGGCAGCCACCTAGAAGCATTGCTGTTGCACTCCAAGCTGATTCAGGGTCGTATCGCAAAGTCAGTACAATTGTAACTATCCCGATATAGGCTCCCATGATAAACCAGAGCAAAGGTGGAACATAGAGTGTGGCGAACCACCAGATTTGTAATGCTGAACCACCTGAAGCCTCAACCAATCCGCTGAGAAGGAACCAACCAATTATTCCTAGAGATAAAGCTAGTACAGACCCTATGCACACACCTAGGTAGCGAAGTTGTTTTGGCGAAAAATTCTGTCGTAATCTATTGCCTAAATACCCAACAACGAATCCCTCAAGGCCTTTGATAAAGAATGTGGCAAGTGCGTAGTGAGGATAGCCTAGAAAGATATCTGCTAACATGGAACCGATTCCAGCTGCACTAAAACCAATAATTGGACCAAAGAGAATAGCAGTGATGTATATTGCTATTTCTCCTAGATTGAAATAACCCGTGGTGGCAGGCACGTAAATCTGGAACATCATTGTCGCAATACAGCAAAGCGCTCCCATCACTGCACCCAAGGAGATCAGGAGCACCATCGGCATTTGGGGGAAGAGAATACTATCACTCTTAAGACCCATATACTCACTTCCTTCTCCCCTCTTTTTTCCTAGTCCTTTAGTGTATCTAGCAGTTCAACATCTGAAGATGGAGGCTCTTCTGACTGCTGCGAGAACCCTGCCAACCAAGACTTCGTAAAACAGCAAACATCTTAATAAATTTAAATAATATATGTTTCTTGTGCGAAATATTTATTTCGAGAAATTCTTTCCGCCCTGCTTAGACAAGAGACTTCAGAGGCTCATTTAATTGAAAAGAAGCAGAGCATTCTCCCCAGGTCATATTACTGGTTTCTTCCAAATCTTTGACGATTCAGAGAATCCTCTAGAGAAAGGCTCTCGTGGAGCAGGGGTTTCTGTTGAAAGAGGAGTCACTACAAACGTGGAGATAACACGGGCTAAAAAAACCTCAATAAGAATACAAATCAACGGACACCCAACCACCTCTGCAATAGTTTCAGAGAAGGTGGTAGCCGATTTTCTTGAATTGGTCAGTGACAGGCCATATTTGATTAATATTGAACACGAAATCAATCTTCCAATCGGATGTGGATTTGGAATCAGTGGAGCTGGAGCACTAAGTCTAGCCTTGGCACTCAATGAAGGGTTCGAATTAGGACTTTCGCGGTTAAAAGCGGCTCAGATAGCTCACATCGCTGAAGTGAAATGTAAAACAGGGCTAGGTTCAGTAATTGCAGAATTCCATGGAGGAATTGAAATTCGGATAAAATCAGGCGGCCCCGGAGTAGGGGAAATCCAAACAATTCCATCCGATGATGAAAGTTATGTTTTCAGCTTACCCTTTGGACCGTTATCAACGGCAAGATTCTTGACCAATGAAGATGACCGCCACCGAATTAACGAATTGGGCGGAGAATTAACTGACTCCTTAATTTGTCAACCAAGCCTATCTAATCTCCTGAATTTTTCCCGTCAGTTTGCGGAGCATATACAGCTCATAACAGCTAGAGTAAGAAGAATGATACAAGATGCAGAGGATGCGGGGATTATTTGTAGTACTGCTATCTTTGGCGAGAATGTGTTTTCGATAGTCCACAAGGACCAAATTCCAACAGCTGAAGATATATTCAGACATCACTTACCAGAGGGACACGAATTAATGGTTATGAAAATAGATGAACAAGGAGCTCGTGTAATCAATGGATGAAGAAGTTTCACCAGATCACCCAAGGGCAACATCACTACGAATCCGTGCGAAACTCGCTCACGGCTTCAAAATCGGAATAACCTCTACGTTTGGCCTGTTCGCCCATGGTAGAGGCGAAGCCTTTGATTATCTGATTGGAGAGGAAACAACAGATAATGCGGAAAGAGCGATTAGAGCAGCTGCAGCAAGCCTCCTATTAGCCCGCCATCCAGTTCTTTCTGTAAATGGTAATGTTGCAGCCTTAGTACCCCTAGAACTAGTTGAATTAGCTGCAGCCGCTGAAGTGAAACTTGAAGTGAATCTTTATCATCGAGGGGGTGGTCGTGAAGAAGCTATAGCAAGTGTGCTTAGAAAATCAGGCGCTAAGGAGATTTTAGGGATAGGAGAATCAGCATCTGCAACTATACCTGAAATTTGTAGTGATCGTCGCCGCGTTGACCCTAAAGGGATATTGATTGCAGACACGGTCTTTGTACCTCTCGAAGATGGTGATAGAACGGAGGCCCTTGTCAAGCTTGGGAAAACTGTAATTACCGTCGATTTAAATCCCCTTTCACGGACAGCTCAAATGTCAACCATAACTATTGTCGACAATGTTGTCCGAGCAATGCCTCTACTCGTAGAAACAGTGAAACAACTTAAAGATGAATCAAAAACCGCCTTAAAAGAAATTGTGAAGGTATTCAGTAATGAACAGAATCTGAGCGAGGCTATAGGAATAATAAACACACGTTTGACACGACTCGCTAGACAGAAAAGAACCAGTAACAGTGGAGAGGATGAAGGATAGCATTTCAGCAAATAGTTATACTTGGGGCAGGCGCAATAGGATCCACCTATGGTGCTCTCCTATCTCAATCTAATGATGTGTTACTCGTTGGGCGCCAAGCGCATATTGAGGCTATCAATACAAGTGGTCTAGTAGTCGAAGGAGACTATGAAGGAATCTACTCTCCAGCTGCAATAACTAGTCTAGAGACAATACTCCCAGAGACCCTTCTCATCATTGCAACTAAAGCCTACGATTTAGCAGCAGCCCTTACATCTATCCAGTCATTACTGCAAGATGACACAACGATTCTACTTCTACAAAACGGGTTGGGTATCGAGGGAATCGCCAAAGGAATCGTGAAGAACCAGTGCCGGATTGTGCGAGGGTTAGTGACTTTGGCTTCAGAGATGCTTTCTCCAGGACGCGTCAAGGCTTGGCGTGGTGAAACTATCCTCGGCTCTGATGAATTATCTGAATCAGTATCTCACCTATTGGAAAAGAGTGGAATCAAAACCAAAACCTCTAACACACTTAGTCAAGAGATTTGGAGGAAGTGTATAATAAACAGCATAATAAATCCTCTTACAGCCATCTTGCAAGTTCAAAATAACAAGATTAGCACTCCAGAGCTGGCTTGGATTCGCTATACAATTGGGAGAGAGAGCATAGCGGTTGGTAATGCAGAGGGAATTGACTTCAAGGCAGATTTGATAGAACACATTGAAGAGATAATCCCAAAATATACGAATTATTCGTCAATGTGCCAAGACATACAGAAAGGAAGACCAACCGAAATCGAGTTCATCAATGGCAGAATAGTGGAGTTGGGCGAACAGCACGGCATTCCAACACCCATCAATAAATGCCTCACTCAACTTGTTCGTTTCCTGGAGGTTCGAAATTCTTGAACGTAGATGAAATACGCGCATTGAAAGGAAAACGTAAAATCATAATGTTGACTGCATACGATTACCAAATAGCGAAAATTCTGGATAACTTGGAAGTTGATATAATACTCGTCGGAGACAGCGTAGGCATGGTTGTACAAGGCCACCCTGACACAAAGAGCGTTACAATCGAAGATATGATGTATCACACACGTAATGTATCTCGTGCAACAACAAGACCACTTATTGTAAGCGACATGCCAATTAACAGTTACAATACGCCCCAACAAGGGCTAAAGAATGCCCAAAAACTCCTTGAGGCTGGCGCTCACGGAGTGAAAATTGAAGGAAGTTATCCAAAGATTGTGACAACTCTGTTGGAACACGATATTCCTGTAATGGGACACATTGGCCATCTCCCCCAGACTTCAGAGAAAGTACGAGTTCAGGGTAAAAGACCAGAACAAGCAGATCAAATATGGCGTGACGCTTTGCAATTGGATAAACTTGGAGCCTTCGGAATGGTGATTGAACTAGTACCTCTGTGGTTAGCCCGAAAAATCACTGCAGATGTAAAATCTCCAACAATCGGAATCGGCGCCAGTAAATACTGCGATGGACAGGTCCTAGTCACTAATGACTTGTTAGGCTTAGATGCGGATTTCAAACCAAAATTCGTTAAGCGCTACGCGAACCTCCACGAAACAATTAGCGAAGCCGTACAACGATTCATCAAAGAAGTGAAGACCTGTACATACCCCGATAAACGCCATACATACCACTAACTTGGTGACTGAACTGCAAGAAAAAGGTGTATCTAGAAGAGTTTTGCTGAAGGAACTCGAAGCACAGTTGAGCGAGGATTTAGCATACGAGTCTGGGAGAATTCTAGGCTCTATGTGTACAAAGCCCCATTCTTTTGCTGCACAAGTTTACAGGAAATACATCGAGAAGAACCTTGGTGACCCTGGGCTTTTTCCTGCCTCTAAGCAAATCGAGCGTGAAGCCATTCAGATGTTAGGATCACTACTCGGAAAAACTGACGCTGTAGGACACATCGTTACAGGGGGCACAGAAGCGAACATACTAGCTATCTGGGCTGCCCGCAATCTCCATGGAGGAAAACAAGGAGACTTTATTGTACCAGCTTCAGCTCACCATTCATTTGACAAAGCGGCTGATTTACTCGGGTGCAAACTTGTTCGAGTACGCTTAAATGACAATTTTCAGGTTGACCCGGCAGCAGTCAGAGAAGCCATAAGTCCACGAACCTTTGCCATTGTAGGAGTCGCAGGAACTACTGAGCTAGGGGTAGTAGACCCCATCAACGAGCTAGCTGAAATCGCAGAAAAGCGTAGTCTCCATCTTCACGTTGACGCAGCCTTTGGGGGTTTTGTTATCCCCTTCTTGGACAATGCAGTGAAAGAGCATCTTGAATTCGACTTTCGTCTTTCCGGTGTTTCCTCGATTACTATGGACCCTCACAAGATGGGAATGTGTCCAATTCCTGCAGGTGGTATTTTCTTCAGGGATGAAGAGATGGCTTCTGCTATTAGCACTAACTTCACATACCTCTGCGGTGGTGAAACGGTGCATCAAACAATCGTTGGTACCCGTTCAGGGGCACCAGCTCTTGCCACTTGGGCAATGCTAAAGCATCTAGGTCGGGCAGGATACCGAAAAGTATTGAAGCGTTGCATGAAGTTAACCCATCAACTTGTCGCAGGGATTGAGGAAATAGAAGGATTGGCGGTAGTTAGTCCGCCGACTATGAATGTTGTTGGGATTAAATCAGATGTCATAGACGCTGAGATACTAGCCCAACAGATTCGTACTTTGAAGTGGGCTGTCGCGCTATTCCCTAAACACATCCGTGTTGTGGTTATGCCACACGTTAAATCATCGCATATCAAAAACTTCTTGGATGATTTGAAACAGATAACAGAAGCACTCAACAGGTGAGTTAAAGATGACACATCCATCCAAAGACATCAAAGAGAGCCTCGGAACAGAACTCCGTGGAAAGGTCATTGTACTATGCATCACAGGTAGTGTTGCAGCGGTTCAATGTCCTGAAATCGCTAGGAAACTAATGCGCCACGGTGCAGAGGTATATGCAGTGTTCTCTGATGCTGCCCAAACAATCATTCACCCCTATTTGATGGAATGGTCCACTGGAAACCCAGTTGTTACCGAGTTGACTGGTAAAATCGAACACGTAGCGCTAGCCGGCAATCACAGCTACAAAGCTGATCTTGTGCTTGTCGCACCAGCTACTGCGAATACGATTTCGAAAATAGCGATGGCGATTGATGATACACCTGTAACATCTACGGTAACAACAGCGTTTGGAGCAGGAGTTCCCATCATGATTGTTCCTGCAATGCACGCATCAATGTACAATCATCCAATCTTGAAGGAAAATATTCAGAAACTTGAGAGCATAGATGTCGAGTTCGTTGGACCAAGGCTAGAGGAAGGAAAAGCTAAGATAGCCACTCCAGATGAAATTATTCATTCTATTATTCGTAAGCTTGGCGCTAAACAAGACCTAGCCAAAGTTAAAGTTCTGGTGACAGCGGGACCAACCATTGAATATCTAGATCCAGTACGTATTCTTACAAACCGAAGTTCAGGTAGAATGGGGGTAGAGATTGCACGAGCAGCCTGGAATAGAGGTGCTGATGTAACTTTGGTCTTTGGACGAGGAAGCGTTCCACCCCCAGACGAAGTCAGTGTAATTCACGCTGAAACTGGCCAAGAAATGTATGATTCAGTTGTTTCCGAGCTTAAATCCAAAGAGTATAGAGTTGTAATAGCTGCTGCCGCTGTTGCTGATTGGACGCCTAAGACTCCTAAACGGGAAAAGGTTGCTACCAGAAAGACGGCCACGCTTTCTATTCAACTCCGACCTACTAAAAAGATTGTAGACAAAGTCAAAGAGATTAGACAGGAAACCTTTCTCGTATTATTCAAAGCTGAACATGGTGTTTCGAATGACGAGTTAATAGATCGCGCCTATCAGAGATTGCAGACCGCGAATGCAGATTTAATTGTCGCTAATGATGTTGGTCGCCCCGAGGTAGGTTTTGAAGCGTTAACAAACGAGTTGTTCATCATTGACAAGGAGAAGAATGTTGTACATATCCAGCTAACCTCCAAACAAGAGGCAGCCCAACGTCTTCTAGACATTATTGTGTCAAAACTTCCTTAATCGGAAGGCTTGTAGCTAGCTGAGATACGTTAAAGCGGATTGACCAAGGCTTGCCATAGAGCGTCTTCTTTTGGTTGAGGCAGCGGATTCTGTGAACCATCCAGTTCAGTGATGAGACGAGTCTTTGGATTCTCCACCAATTTCCCGATTATTGAGGCATCAATCCCAATTTGATTCAAGGCAGCGAGAACCTTCTGAGTTTTAGAGGATTTCACAGCCATTAACATTGCACCACTAGCAATCAAGTTGAGTGGGTTAATTTCAAGGAGACTACATATCTGGCGTGTTTCTTCGTGAATAACAAGGGCCCCCCGTTTTATGATAAACCCTAACTGCGATGCGTCAGCCATTTCGTGAAGTCCGTTTGCAACTCCGCCCTCGGTTGGGTCATGCATTGCAGTTACTGCCCGCAAATCCATAACTCGTATTGCTTCTTTTACTACACTTATTTTTTTGAGAAATCTCTTAGCTCGCTGAATTGTTGAATTGTCAAGATGTTTAGAAAGATCGTTAGCACGGTCAGTGGCTAGGATGGCTGTGCCTTCAATGGCAACGCCCTTGCTGAGGATTAATACATTGTTTGGTTTGGCAGAAGCAGATGTTACATATCTGCCTTTTTCAGCAACACCAAGCATAAAGCCGATGACAATAGGGCGAGGAATACCCGGGGTGACCTCGGTATGCCCTCCAATGATAGAAACATCAAGACTTAGAGCTGCCTCATGCATAGACTTCATGATGTTTCTTAGAAGACTTTCGTCCGTTTTTTCAGGGAGAAGAATGGTAGCTAGAAACCATCTAGGGCGTATACCGAAGGTAGCAATATCATTTGCGCAGATATGAAGCGCATAAGATCCTATACCTTCAAGTGCACCAGTTATAGGATCGGTAGTAGCAGCGATAACACGACGCCCTACTCGAACAAGAGCAGCGTCTCGTCCTATTCCTGGTCCATAGAGTATATCTGAATCAGGCTTGCCTAGAAAGTGAAAAACACTATCAGTCAATATTTTTGGAGGAACTTTTCCTGCACGTATTAACGGCACTGAAATCACAACTTCAGATACTTGAATTTAGTACTACGGAATTCTTATTCCTTTGTCTGAGGAGTAGCATAAAAAGGAGAAGCATAAAAAGGACGATTTCACACAACTTTATCAGCAATTAAGTAAGAAGTAGTATAGAAGACTAAAGTAAGATAGGATAGTCTAACAGCAGTTGTACTCTAAAATTGGAGTTGAAAAATAATACCAAGCAAAAGGACTTCCATTATAGCAGGTCTGTTCTTGATATGTGCGTTAGCACTAGTAGCAGATATGCTCTTCCTAGGGGGAGGTTTCTTAGACTCGCTCTTGCCCGGTCTTAATTCACTCTTGAATATTCTGATTATTCCTCTTTTACCGATTTTTGTAGTTAGTGCGATTTTAGATAGACGAGGGGCTGGTGAAACAAGTCCGCCGCCTAGAACCCGACAGACACGGAGACGCCCCAGTGGAGTCCGATCCGCTTCAGGACAGGCTGTCCCTCAAAGGACACAAACAAGAATCAAGCGAGGAAGACAGGCAAGGAAGTTAGAAACGATTGTGGTTGAAGGTGATGAAAAACCGACAACTCCAACACGACCTGTTCAAACCCAGCCAACTACTGAGCAAACTAGACCCCAGCCGACAAGAACACAACCTACACCACAGCCAGAAAGCAGCCCTGCTACCCAAGCTACTACAGAGAAGCCTGTTCTTGATGTTGAACAACAATTAGCAGCAATCGAGCAGGAGATGGCTAAACTCGAAGAAGAAATGGGAGAACCAGGAACAGAATTCCCTTCCTCACCATCCCCCACCGAACCTGCGGCAGCGCCAGAAACAGAAATACCATCCTCACCTCTACCTACCGAGTCCGTTGACCCAGGACAGACAGAACCAACGACGGATATGGAATCTCTCTTTCCTTCTTTTGATTTACCACAAGAAGACAAATCTTCTGAGCTGAAAGCCCTAGACGAGCTTCTTGCTCGTTTAGAACAAAGGCGAAAAACAGGAAGTATCTCCGAAAGCACCTATGAGCGGCTTAAAACTCGATATTTGAAACGGAAAGCAGAGATTTCCAGTAGTTAACCTTGTTTGACGGCTTAGAATCGATAAAGCGCTTCACGACGTAATTTTAACGCGGGTAGCTGCTCTTGGACTTGCGTGATACGGTTGAGGTCTATCACTGCACTTATTATCTGTGGTGTATTATCCGCTTGGGCTAGTGCCTTACCTTCTGGGTCGATAATCGCACTTCGCCCACCAAAAGTGTGTTTACCATCGCTTCCAACGCAATTGCACCCGACTACAAACACTTGATTTTCAATAGCTCTCGCTCTGAGTAAAGTCGCCCATATTGAAATCCGTTCTATTGGAAACTCAGCGGGTACAAAAATAACCTGGGCGCCGCGAAGAGCAAGAGATCGCGTGAGTTCAGGGAAGCGAATATCAAAACAGATTGCAGCCCCAAACATCCCAAGATTCGTCTTGAAGAGAGGTAGTGCTGTTCCTGGAGTTAGATACTGATTTTCCGCAAAGGGAGGAAAAAGATGTATTTTGTCATAACTTCCGAGTATCCGACCGTCTTTTGCTATCATCTTACAAGTATTGAAGATGTGTTTTCCGCGCTTCTCCAGTAAGCTACCTGCAACAAGGAATATGTGATACCGACTAGCTAATTCCCGAAGTAAATTAATGGAGTAACCATCTTGTTTTTCAGCAAGCACACTTGCCTTGTCTAAGCAGTAACCCGTCGTGAATAACTCAGGCAGAACTAGTATATCAGCCCGAAGGCGTGACGCCTCGTGGATTGCTTGAACAACTGATTTCAGGTTAGACTCCTTATCTCCGAATATAACATCAATTTGCGCACAAGCAATATGCAATTGCATAACATATCAAACATAGATATGTTTCACTCAAAACTCTAGCGATGACCTCAAACCTCAGAAAGCTTTTTGTCCAAAGTGCAAATAGCACACAAGGTTGATTATATGACTGAAGTTGACCTCAAGCCCGCAGTACTCATGAAAATCAAAGACTTTACCAACTTGATTCGTTTAGTTAGTTTTTGGACCATGCGGGAGCGAACTGCAACTTTGTTTCACTTTCAGAAAGGCAAGAGGAACATTATTGGAACATACACCATTCTTCCAGGCTACTACAAATTAGAAGGTTTGCCCCTTTTCATCTATATTGAACAAGAGGAAGCCCCCAAAGGACCATTTGTTAAATATCGCGCTGATCCTGCAGAGGAATGGGGTTATACAGACGGAACCTTTGATAGGCAATTTCCAATTTACATACCTTTGATTACACTAGACGAGGTACCTATCTTCTTATCAAATGTCTAGGACTTCACCCGGAGTAATACTCCATTAGAGCAAATGCATTCTAAGTATTCATCAAGAAGTGCTGCCGCTACTCACCTAAATCTTCCGAAGCTGGGAGGGGCGAAGCTTCATCAGAGGCTGCGAAGAAGCTGATGACATAAGCGATAACGAAGATAAGACTTGAACCAACAATTAGAATCTCCTTTAAGAGGAATATGTCGAAATTACGAAAGAGTTCAACGAGTGCAAAGGGAAACAGGAACAGGATGCCGAAAAGAGAAAGCTTTCTCTCACCCTCAATTCCTGCACAGAATTTTGTGATGTATGTAATCACAACGATAGCCAAACACGCCATGTTGATGTAGAAGATTAAACCTAGCGTCCCTCCAATTGCTAGTGGATCGATGAGATACAATTTGAACCCAAAAGGATCAAACCAACGATTAAGGAAGACAAACAGCAGACCTGCTATAATTGCTTCGATAAACCAAATTACCCAAACTATACCTCCCTTCTCTGTTCGTACTTTACCTCTTGCGTCTAGCGTACCATAAGAAAGATGTAAGAGAGAGCCAATAGCTAAGGCGTTGACTAAGCAGCAGGATACGAAGTAGATGGGGTCCACAAGGACAATCCATGTAGAGAAGACGAGTGGCCCAATGGAACTTAGAAAGTATGTGAACCAGAAAAAGAGGAGATAGACTGGGAGCGCTGCTATGAGACAGAAGAGAAGAGCCGTGTAGAGCAGACGGGCACCAGACCCTTTATTCCAAATAAACTCAGAGTGGTAGACTATTCGCCATGCAAGGACAAGAGCAGCGAAGACGGCGAGAGGCGGCGAGATGAAAGGGAATAGGAAGAAGGATACAATAATGAGAGTGTTGAAGCCATAGAACAATCGCCACCGAAATGGGATGATTGTAGTTTTTTCCGATAAATTAGAAAATGCTTTGGTTGTTCTCTCTTGGAATATGAAGATAAACAAGACCCAAGGAAAAGCGAATACTACAGGCATTATTCCATAGCGAATAGCGCTGGGGGCAGGTACTAGAGTTAAATGAAAGAGTACCGCGAAGTAGATTATCAGACCCACAGCTGCGATTATAGGTGTTAGTATCCTTGACGCTTTGGCGCGCGCTTCAACTGACATACTCACCACCTTATTGGAACATGGATTTTAACTTGATGGCAAGCACGCGTTTCATCTTCGTTTCATTAGAAACGCTTAAATGGCTCGCCCATTAAGAGCCACAAATACTTTATCACCATAAATTAATTGCTAGAAGTGTATTATTATGGGACCGATTAAAGTCGCAATCGCCGGATTAGGAAACTGTGCATCCAGCCTCGTCCAAGGCATTTTTTATTACAAAGACGTAACTGGGAAAGAAGAACGTGTAACCGGATTGATGCACCCCGACTTCGGTGGCTATTTACCACGCGACATCAAGTTTACCGCAGCCTTTGAAATTAATAGAGATAAAATCGGTAAAGACATTGCTGAAGCAATCTTCGTCCCACCAAATTGCGTCGCTGAATTCGCTGAAGTACCTAAATTAGGTGTAAAGGTCCAAGCGGCTCCAATAAAGGACGGCGTTGCTAAGCACATGCAGCAACCTTTCGTCTGCTATGACCCCAAGGAAATCAAACCTGTTGATGTAGCAGATGAACTGCGTCGCAGCGGCTCTGAAATCCTAATCAACTTCCTACCAGTCGGGAGTGCGAAAGGCTCACGATTTTACGCACAAGCTGCATTAGAGGCAGGATGCGGCTTCATAAATTGCATACCCGAGTTCATCGTCTCTGATGCTGGTTGGCAGAAGAAATACCACAAAGCAGGCTTACCTATGGCTGGAGACGATATTAAAAGCCAAGTAGGCGCAACAATACTCCACCGAGTCTTAGCTACTCTACTAATGGATCGAGGCATCGACATCAAGGAGACGTACCAACTTAATTTAGGGGGGAATACCGATTTTGAAAACATGTTGGCTGAGTATCGTTTGAAGAGTAAGCGTATTAGTAAGACTGAGGCTGTGACGAGTTTGCTTCCTCATCCTGTTCCTACTCGTATTGGTCCTAGCGATTATGTCCCGTTCTTGAAGGATAACAAGATCTGTTATATCAGTTTGCGGGGTGAGAAGTGGGG
>JAEOTB010000013.1 GCA_016840065.1 Candidatus Hermodarchaeota archaeon
CTCATATGATAAATGTCCTCCTCAACCGGTGCCGGCGGCTTGAGTCCTCTTTGGATACCGTCAAGCCCAGCATAGAGTAAAGCTGCGTACGCGATGTAGAAGTTACAGGTTCCGTCTGAGGGACGATATTCCAGTCTTGTTGCCATCCCTCGTCCAGGAGGAATCCTAACAAGAGTGGAGCGGTTAAAACGCGCCCAAGAAATATACACAGGAGCTTCCCAGCCAGGGACGAGACGTTTGTAGGAGTTAGCTGAGGGGTTTGTTATTCCTGCTAGTGCCTTCGCGTGTGACAACATACCAGCAAGGAAGTGTGATGCTGTTTTGCTTAATCCATGCTCTCCTTTGGGATCATCGAATAGATTCTTCCGTTTTTCGTCATCGACAACGCTAATGTGGGTGTGCAGCCCGGCGCCGTACTCTCCGTGGAAGGGCTTGGGCATAAAGGAGGCTATAATTCCCCTTTTGTCTGCCATCAGTTTCAAGAGCATTCTAACCAGATAGACTGTATCTGCCATCTTCATCGCGGGACAGTAAGCTATGTTAAATTCAGACTTCCCAGGGGGAACCTCGTGGTGGTGCTTCTCTATCTTCACGCCCATACTTCTGAAGTGCTTTACCAGTTCCAGCTTGAATTCCAGACCTCGGTCCTTGGGTGGAGTGGCTAGGTAAGCGCCATCATCAATGAATGTAACATCACCATCTGCCCCTTTGTTAAAGAGCCAGAACTCTATCTCACTCGCGGTGTAAGCCATTACAGAAGGGCCTAGGACCTCCTTGACTTTCTCCAGAGCCTTCTTGAGTACAAACCGGGGACAGAGCTCAAAGGGCTTGTCTGACTCGGGCCAGTAAAGGTCACAGACTACTCTCGCGAGCCGCTCAGGATAAATCTCAGGTGGTAGAATCACGAAGGTACTGAGGTCGGGTTTTATTTTCAAATCACTTTTACTTACATCTAGCATGCCTACTGAGGACCCATCTGTGTGTGTTCCTTTCTCAACGACATCCGGAAAGTACTCGACGGGAACCCAGAGAGAGTGCAAGATTCCAGAAAGATCAATAAATTGCAAAGCGACATTCTTCACATCATTCTGCTCGATGAGGTTTGTAATTTCTTGCAACAGGATTTTCCTCCACTTGACGGACAATCAAATCTTTCTCTTAGAAAAGATTGCCTATCCTTTAAGCTTAAGCTTATTTACAATGAAAGTTTAGGATGGTCTACTAAGAAAAGAGAGATTGCCTATGAAGATTAATGGTGTTCCAATCGACGATACTTTTTGCGAGTATTTCTCAGCTCGGATAGGAAGGCTGCTGATAACATCTGTCAATCGCAAGTGGGCTTTAGAATCCGCTACAGAAGCTAAAGGTCTTGGACGATCTGCCACTATTCCTCCCTGTGAATCATCCCTAGAAAGAGAGATGACGCCTAAGGAGACTCCAGATGGGAGACCAGGATTCGTAATTCAAGTGATTGACAGGAAGATGGAGAAGTTAAGACACTGGCTCATCGTGAGGATTAGGAAAGGCATTATTCCCTATCCTAAGACCAGTGTCTTTGATATGCTGCCTAAGGAATTAGTAAAAGAGCATGTGAAAATAGATGGGACGATGATTCAAGCCTTCGGAGACGGGCATGAAGAAAAAATAGAGGCCTTTGGAAGGCAACTATTCCGAATACCAAAAATGGACGGATACTTCCACGTAGAAAGAAGATTTGGGATAACTAAAGGTGTAGCTGGTGGTTTCTTCCTTATTCTTGCAGAATCTGATGAAGCTGCCTTGGTAGCTGCAGAACAGGCTCTTGAAGGAGTGGCAACAATACCGTTTGTAGTCGGCAAATTCGCAGCTTCGGGTACAAAGGTTGGAGGAAGAAAATATCAAGACGCAGTAGCTACCACTAACGACGCCTATTGCCCTGAACTCATGCATCTAGAGGGCAGTAAGCTTCCTAAAGGAGTGAAATGCGTTTATGAGGTTATAGTGACGGGACTCCAACTGGAAGCCGTACGCCAAGCGATGAAGGCTGGAATAGAATATGCCACTAAAGTTAATGGAGTAGTGGAGATAACTTCCACGAATTATGGTGGCACGCTTGGAAAAGGTAAGATTAACCTACACAGCTTATTCGATGGAGACTGATAGGATTAGGTGAAATAGATGCTAGAAGGTCATACTATAAACCTGAGAGTAATGGAACACGATGATGTACCTCTAATCGTTAAATGGGCTAATGATCCTGACTTTGCAGGCGATTACGAACCCATCGAGCAAGTTACTCATCGTGAGATAATGAAGTGGCTCGATGGACTTCCAGCAGATGAGAAGTGGTTTTTCATCGAAAAGAAAGATGGAACACCAATAGGGCAAATTATGTTTGCCCCATTAGGAAAGCACTATGTTATTGGGTATCGAATGTTACCATCTGAGAGGAATAAGGGCTACTGTACTGAAGCAGTAAGGATAATTGTAGACTATTTGTTCCTAACGCGAGATATTGTTCGTATTCAAGCGGAAACAAACCCACTCAACTTACCTTCTCAGAAGGTCCTTGAGAAGGCGGGTTTTATGAAGGAAGGAGTGAGACGTAAGTCAGTTTTCATCCGAGGACAGTGGCACGATGGAGAACTCTACAGTATTCTCCGTGAAGAATGGAGAGAGCCCAGAGTCCTTCTCAAACCCCAATCCTAGGCATCGAACCCTGAGGTTTTTATCTTAACCTTCTTGAGCAGCATTCCACTATGGACCAGCTGCCATAAGGCAGTGATGTCTCTGTGAACAAGCACATCATGAGTAAGACGGTCCTGTTCAATACCAGCCACCTTTGTGTGTCGAGGTACAACCTTTCGGACTTGTTCCAATGCGATTGATGTTCCTTGACCTAACTGAACCGGTTTTGTGAGAGCTCTAATATCGAGACCCTGTGCTGCGCATAAGAGTTCGCTGGCAATGATATGCTCTACGTTATTCACAACCTCTCTTGCTTGCCGTGCCGCAATCGTTCCCATACTTACATGATCTTCTTGATTTGCAGATGTAGGGATTGTTGTTACACTTGCTGGAGTAGAGAGGGTCTGGCACTCTGCTGCAAGTGCAGCGGCAGTAATCTGAGCTAGTCCTAGTCCGTAATGAACGCCTCGATTTTCCGAGGGCGGCTTTAGAAGGAATAAGGGAAGGCCTTCGCTTAGGTTGTGGTCGACGAGCCGAGCAATACGACGTTCAGCAATGGTGCCAATGCTGGTCACCGCAATCGCTAGCATGTCCATCGCAATGGCAACTGGTTGACCATGAAAGTTCCCCCCTGAAAGGAATGTTTTCTCGTCAGGAAAGACAAGGGGGTTATCCGTTGCGGAATTGATTTCAGTAGTCACTACTTGAGCGGCATACTCGATAGCATCCCTTACCGCGCCTAGTACTTGTGGTGTACAGCGAAGAGAATAGGCGTCCTGTACCTTGAGGGTTTTCTGGACAGCCTCGTAGGCTGCTTCGAAGGCAGAGTCGGAAAATCCCAAGCGCTTCATTGTAGCTATCAGCGATGAGCGCTGTTGTAGGAGCGGCTTTGCACTAGTTTTAGATTCTACAGCTAATTGCCTATCCAAGTCTAAAACAATTTGAGCCACCTTTTGTAGTAGAGTAGTCAGAGCGTACTGATCACTCGCGGGATGCTGCGTAATTACGGCTTGAAGGTCTTGGGCTGCTTCTGCAACGTTTTGCCCACGTTGATGAGAAGTCAAGACTATGCTACTTCCACGAAGAAGAGTACGAAGATTTTGGGCAGTCTGATGTTGTCCAGAATGAGGGCGAAGTTGGTGAATACGCGGGTCAAATGCGTCTTGCACACCTTCAAGAGCTTCGATACTCAGCGCAGCAGCGATTTCCGCGGACGCCACTAGCTTCTGAGCATCAGCTACTGCTAATGCTGCAAGTGCAGTCATTATCTGTGTTCCGTTGATGAGGGCTATTCCCTCTTTGCGATCAAGTGTGATTGGCGTGATTTTTGCGCGTTGAAGTGCTTCGGCACCTGAAAGGATTTCGTCTTGGTACTCAGCTTGCCCCTCGCCTATGAGAACCAGAGCCATGTGAGCAAGTGGAGCGAGATCGCCACTAGCTCCTACCGACCCTTTCGATGGAATGATAGGGTGAACACCTTTGTTTAGAAACTTCAGTAGAGTCTCAAGGGTCTCAATGCGGATACCAGAGTGCCCCTTTGCGAGAGTATTGGCGCGGAGCAGCATTGTTGCGCGTATGACTTCTGTTGGGAGAGGTTCACCAACACCTGCTGCGTGACTGATTAAGAGGCTACGTTGTAACTCACGTGCTTTTCTATCAGGAATCACAACATTCGCAAAAGGCCCAAAGCCTGTTGTGACCCCGTAGACAACACTTCCGGCTTCAACTAGTTCTTGAACCAATTCGGCAGCCTTTCGTACCTCTTGTACTGCTCGTTTTGCTAACCTAACCTTCGATTGATTTCGTGCTACGGAGACAACGGAATCGATGGTCAGATTATTCCCATCGAGGACGATATGCTTGGCAGTCATCTCACTCACCAGTTGACAACAAGTGAAGCAGTACCAATATATTAATTCGGTTCTATGAAGCACAGCAATTATTCAAACGCCTAAATGTGTTATTCGAGGGTTGTTATGTTTCCATCAAAGCAAGTGATAGCTTCTTTTGGGGTGAGAGGAAATACTCGACGTTTGACTGGAGGGCAGGGAACTACATATCTAGTTGGGAAGACTGTTTTCAAACAAGTGGAGAACGAGGTTGTAACAAGATGGGTTATTGATACACTTGCTCAGATAGAGCAGAGAGGATTTCGTATTCCGAGATTCCTTGTTTCAACTAGTGGGGAATTCCTTGTGGATGGGTGGGTTGCCTACGATTTTCTACCGGGAACCCACGTTAAGGGGCGTTGGATAGAGAAGAGAGGGGTTCTTGATGCATTTCACCGATCACTAAAGAACGTGTCTTACCCACCGTTCTTAGAGGCAAGAATGGACCCTTGGGCTCGAGCTGATAAGATGGCATGGGGAGAAATGATAATTGAATGCCATAGTTGGTTGCAGCCATTTGTTAACAAATTAACAGCAGAAATCAAGCCACTCCAACCATTAAATCAAGTAATCCAAGGCGATCCGGGAAACATCATTTTTACTGAAGATGAGGCTCCAGCAATAATTGATTTCTCGCCTTATTGGCGACCCGCGGATTTTTCCCTAGCTGTTTTGATAGTTGACGCTTTGGTTTGGGAAGACGCCACCAATTCCATCCTTGAGTATTTCCGTGATGTGAGACAACTCAATCAACTGTTGGTAAGAGCAGAGCTGCGTAGGATCCTGGAACTAGATGGTTTACATAGAATATATGGTAGGGACTGCTTGGATGAAATCGATAAACACAAGCCCACAGTTGAGTTGATATGTTCAATGGCTGCGGCTGCACCATAACCAAAGCACCTTAGTCAATGATGTAAGTGAATAGGTGCAATTTATTATTCAATGTGTTTGTAAGCACGGGCTGCAAAGCCTAACAGAATCAAGGTTAACCCAACCGAGTACGCTGATACGAAAAGCGATGCCAACAACATCAAAGATATTTCTCCAACTAGGAAGCCGAGAAGGAAAACAAAGATTGGGGCAATTACAATCCAAGAAAGCACTGGGTATGTAATCATGAGACTGACAGGAATTTGGTTCTGAGATTGTGTCGCGTAAGGATAACGACTTCCTAGGCAGATTCCCATTGCTGTCGACAGGACAACAGCGTGTGGGAGTATTGCAAGGGCAATTATGGTTAGGTTGAGGTTACCAAGAATTAAAGCGAAATAGAAAGCAAAGGGAATCGCTATCAAAGATGGTGTAACCAAGAACAAAAGGAATTTCCCAAGAGCTACCTTTATCGGAGAAATACGAGCAAGACGAATCAAATAGAGGGATCCATACTCTCCGCGAAAAGGATCGGCAGCTGTAATAGCTAGAAGGGGAGTAATCAGAATCAGAAGGAGGGAATAAAGAGTTGGTGCGAAGGAAAAGATATCCGAGGGTAGAGGTAGAACCAAATGGATTAGAGGGCTTAGAAGAATCAAGATAGCTACAAGGGTGTAGTTCACCGCTATTCCTGCCCAGTAAAAGGCTTTCCCTGGTTTTCGATGACCCGTAACGATGTCTTTCTTTAGTAGGGTGCGGAAAGGCGATTTTGATCCTTTGAAAGGGAGCTTTATCCTGCTTAGTGCACCGACTGCTGGGCCTCGGCGCTGTGTTGTAGTGACAAGTTCTTCGAATAGCTCCGGGGCTATCGCGGAAGTTGTATGCCTTGCTAGTAATAGGCAAATGGGGTAGAGTACAATAAGGAAGAGGAGTATTATGTTTAGTATTGAAGGAGATAGTGGAGCGAGCTGACCATTTGTGCAAAGAGCAACCATCATGTAGGATAGAGTGAACACGGGTAGAGGAAATCCTACTCCTCCCAGAGGAAGCCTAGGAGCTAGAAGCGCAAGAGTTCCAAAAATAACGCCGAGATAGAATGTTATTCGGAAAAGGCGGCTGAAGAACCGTGGTTTGGTAGCGGATTTCCGTAAACAGTAAAGGGAGTGAGTAGTTAAGGCACCAATCTCTCCTAAGAGGAACAGCATGAAAATCGCAGCGGCAAAGAGGTTGAGAGAAACACCGTACTCTTGACTGAAGAATGCCATTATTGGAAGAAATGCAATGCCTGCATAGATGAAGAAAAGGAGCCGTCGAGGAATTGAACGAGCGTATTTCGCGATAAAGATGGAGCTAGCTCTAACCGGTGCCGTGAAAATTATGTCTATATCTGCAGACTCCACTTCTTCAGCAAGAGGGCAGCCAAGTAGTGCCTTGAACAGCTGTTGAACCGTTATCAATGAACCTATCGCGTAGACCAGAAATATCGAATTGGGACCTAAAAGACCACTATCTCTGAAGAGCCAATACAACGGCGCCCGCATCTCTTCAGGGAGAATAAAAATCATGAACCAGAGAAGAAACAGCACCAAACCAACAATGGCAAAGGAGACCATCTGTACAACAAGAAACGCCGGGCGACGTAATACGTTCCGCAGGTAACTTAGAAGACGGCGATATTCCCAACGAACAAGGGTTTTGGTACTCACTGTGGTCAGGCTTGTTCACTCCTCCGTAATATCGAGATGTAATATTCCTCTAAGGTTACGCCCCCTTCAATGTGACTTCGCAAATCCTTGACAGTTCCCTCGGCAACCTTCACCCCGCCTGAAATTATTGTAAATTCCTGACTTACTTCTTCAGCGACGCTGAGAATGTGAGTGGACAATAGTATCGTATGACCCTCTTTGGCTAGATCCCGTAGAAGCTGCTTGAGAACATATCCTCCTTCTGGGTCAAGTGAATAATGTGGCTCGTCCATTACCAGCACTGTAGGTTTGCGGATTAGCAGTCCGCAGAGGAGGCTCCTTTGCAACATCCCTCTTGAAAGTGAACCCATGTACTTGTGTGAATAAGAGCCGATTTCAAAGAGCTCAGTATATCGGGCTCGTCGCTCCTCAAAAATCTCTTCGGGAATTTGGTAAAGGCTGGCAATGAATTGGAGGAATTCATCGACTCGTAGACTCTCATAGGCTGAGGGACTGTCTGGGAGGAAACCTATATGCTGTTTGGCTTGCCAAGATTCCCGGAGCATATCGGACCCGCATATGAAGACGCTGCCTCTAGTGGGGCGGGAGAGACCTACCAGCATTTGCATTGTTGTTGTTTTTCCAGCCCCATTGGGCCCAACAAGAGCATGTACTACTCCTCTGTTTATCCGGAGATTCAATCTGTTCACAGCTAGAACGCGCTGTGGATATAGTTTAGAAAGATGGAATGTCTCAATAGCTGGTGAGTCTTCTGTTGGTTTTGTGTCAGTTCTAGACATGATTGACCCTAAGCCTCCTTCATTGTCTTCTTTCCTTGTTAAGGGAGACCCCAGGCCTGGGGCATTGGGACGAGCACGATAACGACTATAGCAACAAGAATAGCTCCTAGAATGCAAGCTGCTCTAGTTACTGGTGAGATGTTCTTGTAATCCTTCAATGCAAGTGAGAATAGGGCTGCTGCTACAAGGAATCCACCGAAACAGCGGATAATAATGTACATTGGTACCAAGATTATTGAAACAACGGGAAAAGCATCTGGTGATTGGATTTGGATAAGTGAAAGCCAAGCTAGAATGAATGTAGCTATGGTCACGAAGAACAGTCCTGCGATAAGAAATCTGTGCTCAGAAAACGATTGTATATCACCAAACTCTTGAAGCGCGTATTGTTGTTCAATGAGAGTAATTAATTCAGCTCGGCTCATTGAACTAGAGACCGATAATCCCAGTTTACGTGCCTCAGCTTCCAATTCTCTTCTATTTAATTTAAGTAATTTATCCCGTTTGTTGGTCATCATCTTTTAGCTCCGACTGCAAATCAAGTAAAAGCACACGCCTGTTTCCTTTTTGTCCTCAAAAGATTTTTCTTACAAGCAAAAGTACCAGAAAATCAGCCGAGGGTTAGCCACTCAGTTCTGGGCTCTTTATCTTTACCCACGACTTCCAAGCGAGTAGAAGACCATTCACTATAAAGAAAGCACCTGCTATTGAGAAAAGTATGTCCACAAGGGGGAGGCTTAGCCAGCCAAGAGAAGCGAAGGGGAGCGTCCAGCCCATATCAAAGAGGATTGCGCCGAGGGTGAAGAAGAAAACAGCAAGTATCCAACGTGTTCGATCCTGCAACTCCTATTTCACCTCAAGTCAGAGTGTTGGGTTGGCTCCGCCTATAACTCTTTCACACAATCCTCATTATTTAGGTATATAGGTGCGAAGCACCGGAGCGTCTTCTTTTGGTTTTCGTCGCCGAATAACCAGCTTCATTATTTCCACCACAACAAAAACTGAAAGAGACACCAAGGCGACTAATACCCAATCTGCTAAAAAGAGCGGAGTGGTTTGAAATACCTCCCCAAGGAATGGAACGTAAATTATTGCAACATGAATCAAGACAGAGATGCTAATAGCGACGAGGAGAATCCTGTTCTTAAGAAAACCTACTGTGAAGAGAGATAAATTACTGGAACGCGAGTTCATTGCTTGTACCATTTGGTACATTACCAACACGGTGAAGGCCATGGTTCGAGCACGCCGAAGTGCAAATGTATATGCAGGATCTGCAGATGTTATAGTCCCAAAACCTGTTAGTGTCATCATTTCGAAGTAGAATACCGCTAATGTACCAATAGTGATTACGACACCGACTAACCATATATTCAGCCACATCTTTTTAGTGATGGCACTTTCGTTGGGATCCCGTGGTTTCCGTTCCATTACATCGGGTTCAATGGGATCCATACCTAGCGCAA
>JAEOTB010000096.1 GCA_016840065.1 Candidatus Hermodarchaeota archaeon
CTTGACATTGTTGACCCTGAAGCAGTGCCCACGATTGAGACTTTCCTTGGAGGCAATTCTAGTAGCGTGATTTACACTTCTTTGACCAATCTTTACATCGCGTGTAATAGATATCAAACCTTTTCTTGGAATTGGCGGGAATCGAACACTGTAATTCATCGTTTCCAAATCGCGGAAGGCAAAGCGATCTATAAGGCAAGTGGACAGGTGCCCGGGTATCTGATAAACCAATTTTCACTAGATGAGTTCAGAGGCCATCTTCGAGTGGCAACAACAAGTTGGACTCCTAGCACTTCAGAGAATGACCCATCCTCTCAGATATGGACCCAAGCTAGCAATGTCTATGTTCTGAGTCTGCATCTTGATATTCAAGGTCGTCTTGAGGGGCTAGCTCCTGGAGAGCAGATTTATTCCACACAGTTTATGGGAGAAACAGGATACCTAGTTACTTTCTACATGACAGATCCCCTCTTCGTCGTTGACCTCAAGAATCCAACTCAGCCCCAGTTACTCGGTGAGCTAGAGGTTACAGGATATTCTGATTATCTGCATCCTCTCGACGACCAGCATCTTCTTGGGATTGGAAAAGATGTGGCGGTAAGTGAAGCCGATGACTTATGGTGGTATCAAGGTGTTAAACTCAGCATTTTCGATGTCACCGACCGGTGCAACCCATTAGAAAGTCTTCGTCTAGTTCTAGGTGTACGCGGCACAGAATCTGAACTCCTTCACGACCACAAAGCAATTCTCATAGATACGGCACGAAATCTTCTTGTTATTCCCCTACTTCTAGCTGAACATCCAGAGAACACTACGAGTCCTCCGCCTTACGAGCACGGAGAATATGTCTGGCAGGGCGCTATCATCTTCAGCTTGAACCACACTACTGACACTTTGAATCTGCGAGGACAGATAACCCATATCACCAATACGACAGCTCTGCAGGAGGATTACTGGTCTTGCAGACCATACTTCGTAAATCGCATGATATACATCGGCGACATCCTCTACACACTCTCTGAGTACAAGCTATCTCTCCACGACCTCAATGACCTCAATCCGATTAGTGATATCATAATAGATCCTAGCCTTGGCACCTAAAACCCTCTCATCTTAACGGGAAACTAGCTGCAGCCATTCCAGTGTTGGCTGACAGCTAGACTCTTTTTTTCTATAATCTGTGGCGAAAGGCAATCAGACACAGTATCGAACCAATTAGCCAGGCGACTAGACCTGACAGGCTTATTGCTAGCCTGTATGTGAGAATCAATGGGTCGACGGAAGCTCCGAATAGAAAACCTTCCACCCCATACGCGACAGCACCAATCACTAATACAAGCATACCTAGTGACAAGTTAAGTATGGAGCGGCGTTTTGTTGGATCAGTAAGGTGTCGAGAGGATGAGAACAATATGATTGTGGATGCAATCACGAAAGCTGAGGTCATGACAAAGAGGGCAATCATACCGAAGAAACCTGTAGTTATTTGGGTTAATAGGATTTCATGAGGTATTGGGTTTATTGTTTGGTCTATGACAGCGATTACTGAGAGTAGACTCCAGCAAATTAGATTCACAACCAGAGTAGTCCAGTTGAGTGCACGATGGGCTCCATAACGAACGTAGATTCCTACAAGGAGAAAGAGTCCAGTAGAAAAGATTCCTGTAACCACGCTGATGTGCCGACTATACACTATTGCTGGGTAGCCATAGACCCAGAGGACATCCTTGAGGAAGTCAAATAGCTGGGAAGTTCCAAAGAGGAGAAAACTTAGCCCAAAGAGCTGGTTAAGCGAATAGCGTATATCCTTCCTAAGTACTAGCAACCCAATTAGGAAGAAGAATGCAGCCCCAACGGGTTTCATCCATACAAAACTTGCTACCGTCATACTTCATCATCCCTACAATTTTGATTTCATGTAGCTTTGGTGGTTTGTGTTTAAAAATTGGATGCAAAAGAGGGTAAACACACTAATTGAAGCATACTTCAATGGTTGTTAAAGCAAACGGTCTAGACGGTCTTGCGGTCGCAGAACCAAATCACCTAGAATAGAATCAATGGTTTCTGCGAATTCACTATAGTATTCAACACTAACTATTCCCTTAATCCTTGGGTACTTTGACAAGAAAGCAGCGTGAACACGGTTTAGAGCTTCTCTGACCCGCTTCTCTGGAGCGTCTCGGTCACAAATGGCATAAACACATATTGTCTCTTTTCGGGTATCGACTTTGATTTCCCCTGGGAGGATAAGGATCTTCTGATCGGTCATCAGAAATGTTTCAACCTGGTCTTTCAATACTGTTCGAGCAAAAGTTTCGATGGCACTAACTAGGCCATCTCTGAGTATTAGTTCAGATTCCTGCGTTGCACTCACATATTGATGATATTGTTTTCGTACAAGCGAAACGCCGAGAGCTATCAGACCTATCTCTCGAACTGTACATTCTTCATCCAAACCAAGTTCACCAAATTTTCTGGAAAGTGCTGAAATCCAATTCAACAAGAGTATGTCAGCAGCAGAGGCTTATAATTATTACATTTTCAGCTAAGAAGGAATGGAATGGGTCTCTTTCATCTATCCTTATTGGGTGTAATGGCGGGCCCGCAGGGATTCGAACCCTGGATCCTCGGCTTAGAGGGCCGATGCCTTATCCAGCTTGGCCACGGGCCCATTCAGGAAACCTCAAGGGTTAACTAGCTAAAAGTGGAGTACAAGGTAAGTTTTTTATCTTTTGGCTTAGCATTAAGGTCTAAGGCTTGGGTGATAATTTGGATTCAGATATAGATTTCACAGCTGTTACAATTCCGGGGAACATCGCTGAAATTCACGTCAAAGAAACAAAGACGATACGAAAACTACTAAACGATCTAGGTTTGCTGCGTCGCCACTTCGTTGTACTCGTTGACGGGAAGCGGGCTACACTTGATGATGAAGTTGAAGAAGGACAGCGTGTACTTGTACTACCCATAATTGCAGGAGGCTAGCACAGAAGCCTTCTGTATATTTTCTATTAATGAACACCTCCACCTAATACAAAGTGTTTGTTGTAACAAAAACACTTAAGATTGAGTTTTTATCCCCCGTCTTAGAACTTTCGCTATAATAACGAAAGAAGCAATGTACTGAATAATCTGATGAGACGCTATATGTTTGTGATGGTGCGAGCTGGATGACACGACACTCAGTTTATCTCCCGGTATTGATTCTTATTTCGATTCTCCTTGCAAGCCCTTTAGTAACCCCTCAAACTGGAGTACCAATTTGCCCCTCCTCTGAACAGGCTACTTCTCTTAGAACGTCATTAACAACGGTTACTTCAAGGAACACTGTACCACCGCCAGCAATTCCAAACTGGCAGAGTGCCAATGTAGCCACACAGTTTTTCTATAATGACTCAGCTATTGTGTCTTGGGAAGGCAATCCTTGGTCTATAACGTCATCACCGCTTAGATACCTTCTCGATTGGACCGATAATGGAACCATTATAGGCGGCGTGTGGCCAGGAAATCCAGGGAATGCAACAATCGATGTTAAAATTGGAAACAATGACACTACAAGCGAAGAAGTAACTGATTTTCTGAACTTTACAATGGAGAACTATGTCAAGTTCACTAGCTGGCCATCCTTGAGCATCTTCAACTTTGATGATTATGAAAACGAAACCCATTGGGTATTTGAAGACTCTATTGCCTCGTCAGAAGAATTCCTGAATAATACCTTTTACCTAGTAGACAATGCAACAGCATTCCTTGCGGATGGCTTCAACGCTACAGGTATTGCGGCAAACGCGACCCAATGGCGCGTTTACATGCAATGGAACGGGACTAGTTCAGCTCTCGAGTTCTCCTATACTATCCGCAATGCAACCCTCCTTCAAGGAGACGACTATGTCTTCAGCCTTGCACGGGCCTTTGGACAAGTATCCCCAATGACCCTATCGGGTAATGGTACGCTCACAATGAGGGCACCTTATGATCGAGTAGTCTATAACGCGACACCAAGCCATCTCTACCCCAACATCACATTTCCATACTTTCCTATCGGTGAAGAAGTCTTCTACGTCAATGAGACCGATCAAGATTTCGATATTGTAGTCAGATACCAGCAATCGACCGGTGGATTGGACATCACACGTGAAGTGATTAGTGAAACTGTTGCTAGAGGACAAACCATAGTAGTCAACGTCACGTTTACCAATACAGGTAGCCGCCCATTCCATAACATCTACCTAAATGACCTCAGTAGCCTCCTATCTGGAGCCTTTGCACTTGTTAGTGGAAGTGCTTCACTTAATCACCCATATCTTGCTGGAGGCGAATCTGTTTCGATGGAATATGTATTGATGGCTCTGCAACAGGGAGTGTTTCAATTGGAGGGCGCTGAAATCACCGCTACCGATGTATTACAAGACGAATATTACCGTTCAACCTCGGCAGACACGATAACAGTTAGCGCAGGCCTTCTGCCAAGTGAAATTAACCTAATAATCGTAGCAGTTGGCATCGTTGTACTAATCATTGTGATTCTTCTAGTTAGGTGGCGCCTTAGAAGGTAATTACTCAAGAAACACGGTCTAACCAAAGCGCTAAAAGTGAAGAAGCCGCCATTTCCCATAAAAGGCGGTACTTGACTATGAACAAGCAAGACTCTGAAGGCTATCTAGGTGCGGCTCGTGCTTCGATGGAGAAAGCAGGTGTTAAAGTAGGCGATCGAGTTCGCATCAAAACATCGCATAGTACATTTGAAGGAATCATCATACCCCGTGCTGAAATTGGATCGGATGACCAACACTTAGTAGTGAAACTCGACAGCGGGTATAATCTTGGTATCCATGTTTCGCACATCAAGCGACTTGAGCGCATTGCTAAAGGTAAATCGGTGAAACCTGAACTACCATCCACATCCCCCCAAGCAAAGCCAGGATTGCCATGGATTAGCATTCTTTCTACTGGAGGTACAATCGCAAGCCGTGTGGATTACCAAACTGGTGCTGTGAACCCGGCTCTAAGTGCGGAAGACCTGTACACTGTAGTCCCTGAACTTGGTAACTTGGTGAACATTCGAGCCGAAGTCTTATTCAGTTTGTTAAGCGAGGATATTCAACCGAGTCACTGGAGTAAACTTGCGAAACGCGTTGCAGAACATCTTTCAGAGTCAGAAGGAGTAGTTATAGCTCATGGCACCGATACACTTGGTTACACATCTGCTGCGCTAAGTTTCGCTTTACAGGATTTACCTCGCCCAGTTGTTCTTACTGGTGCTCAACGCTCTTCTGACAGACCCTCCTCTGATGCAGCGCTCAACTTGACCGCAGCTGTTATTGCAGCATCACAGGGTCCCTTCGCTGAAGTTGTCGTAGCAATGCATCGAACACCAGATGACACTAGCGTTGCTTTACACAGAGGAACGAAGGTGCGTAAGTGCCATACTAGTCGCCGTGACGCGTTCCAAACGGTTAATGCTGATCTTCTTGGCGAGGTCAGAAAAGGAAAAGTTCACATGTTAACAAAAGCTTCAGCTTTTCGTTCCCGAGACCCTAAACGTCAGCTATTACTGCAGCCAAAATTCGACCCGAAAGTTGCACTTCTCAAATCCACACCTGGAATGGTCGGCGATATTCTTGATTCCCTTATAGACAAGAGCTATCATGGTATTGTATTCGAAGGCACAGGATTAGGTCATACACCCCAATCTCTTCTTCCTTCCATTGAACGTGCCCAAGAAGAAGGTATCCCGTTAGTTATGACTTCACAATGCATCTGGGGACGTGTACAGATGCGAGTATACAGGACTGGTGTTGAACTAGTCCAAAGGGGAGTTATCCCAGCAGAGGATATGCTTCCTGAGACAGCTCTTGTAAAACTAATGTGGGTACTTGGACAAACCCAGAATAAAGAGGAAGTCAGGGCTTACATGCTGAAGAATATTGCAGGAGAAATCACTGATAGCACTAGACGCAGCCAATTCCAGGAAAGTGTGAATGAATGACCAAAAACGATTATGAAAAAGTAGGTCTTCTCGTCGGTCTTGAGATTCATCAACAACTAGATACTAAATCCAAGTTGTTCTGTAATTGCCCCACTATTATTAGAGAAGAGGAACGCCATTTTGAATTCCTGCGCCGATTAAGACCTACACAAAGTGAGCTAGGAGAGATAGACCCGGCGGCACTTTTCGAATTTCAGAAAGGCAGAGTCCACATATATGAGAACTATGACGACACGGTATGTCTCGTAGAACAGGATGAGGAACCCCCTCACCCGCTTGATTCAGAAGCTGTTGATATCGCCCTAGAACTTGCGCTCCTATTGAATTCACAACCAGTTGATGAAATCCAAGTAATGCGCAAGATAGTAATTGACGGCTCCAACACCACAGGCTTCCAACGCACACTAGTCATCGCCTTTGGTGGCACTCTAGATGTGGAAGGGAAATCGATTCCCATCCAAGCCATTTGCCTAGAGGAGGATGCAGCCCGGAAAATCGGTGAAGAAAATAACCAAGTACGTTGGCGACTGGATAGACTTGGAATTCCTTTGATCGAAATCGCTACAGGCCCAGCTATGAAGAAGCCTGAAGAAGTGGAAGCTGTGGCGCTATGTCTGGGTCAAATCCTACGAGTAACTGGAAAAGTAAAGCGGGGACTAGGAACGATTCGACAAGACATCAACGTCTCAATCACGGGAGGAGCTATAATAGAAATAAAGGGTGTTCAGAAACTCAACCTAATCAGAAACGTTGTTGAGTACGAGGTTCAAAGACAACTAGCCCTTCTCGCGATTCGCGACGAGTTACATCAACGGGGAATCAAAGCAAGTAAGATAAAACCCAAGATTCACGATGTTACCTCCATATTCAAGAAATGTAAAAGCAAGGTAATCAAAGGGGCCTTGAAGCGAAAAGAGGGAATTTTCGCTCTTGTACTACCAGGATTTGATAGTCTAGTTGGTCGAGAATTACAACCAGGCCGCCGACTAGGAACAGAATTTGCTGATTATGCTCGGTTCTGGGGTGACGTTAAGGGCCTTTTCCATACCGACGAGTTACCAAAATATGGAATAACAGCACAGGAGGTCGACCAGTTGCGTGTTCATCTGAAAGTAAGCCAGAAGGATGCTGTCATTTTGGTAGCATCAAGAGAGAAACAGGCAAAGGCATCGTTAAAAGCTGTAGCCGATCGTGCCAAGGAGGCACTCAAAGGAGTGCCAGTGGAGACCCGTGGACCATTACAAGATGGGACTACAAAATTCGCAAGACCTCGGCCAGGCGCAGCCAGAATGTATCCAGAAACTGATGTTGCACCCGTAACGATTACAGAGGAGAGATTGGAAAGAATCCTGAAGCAGCTCCCAGAACTACCTGAACAAAAATTGAAAAAATTCCAAGAAATCTTCGGGTTGAGCAACGAACTAGCCCAGATTATGATTCGGTCACTGCGGATAGACCTCTTCGAGGAAATAGCAGAAAAACACACCAAGGTAGCAGTCACCATCGCTGCTACACTCGAGTCAACATGGGTAAGCTTGGACAGAGAAGGAGTTGAAATCGAGAAAATATCTGAGGAGCAAATTCCAATCCTCTTTGACAGATTAGTCGAGGGAAAATTTGCCAAAGAAGCGATCCCAGATATTCTTACATGGCTAGCTAGTAATCCCAACAGAACTATTGATGACGCTATACAATCTTTGAACCTGGGGGGAATAACAAGAGAGCAGTTATCTGAAATCGTTGAAAAGATTGTAAAGGAAAATCAAGAAATGGTCATTGAGCGTAAGGAACGTGCACTAGGTCCCTTGATGGGGCTTGTGATGAAGCAGGTTCGAGGTAGAGTTGACGGAAAGCTTGTAAGTGAGCTTCTAAACGCGTCCATTCGAAGGCTGTTGGCTCAAGATGCTTGACACTTTTAGTCTAATGTGAGGCACCAATTACTGCACATATGGCAGCGGTAATCAAGCCTGCAAGGACCATTCGAAACCCAGTCGTGATGGGGTTTATCTTTGCTGTTCGTCCCATCCAGATTCCCAGGCCCATTAGAAACACCAAGGTAATAACCACAGAGTATATTGCTACAGTAACAAACACGGCTGGGTCTGGGAAGATTATTAACGGTATTAATGGAATTATTGAAGCAGGAAGAGGAGCTATTGCATGAACGAAACCACCCCAGTAGGTTGCAAACCGAATCGCCGAAACTTGTAGGCTCTTCCTCATGGAACGATGCATAACGTGTTCCAATTCATCTAGTTCGAGACGCCGCTCAACACGTTCTGCTTCATAAGCGCCCCAGCCACTACTAATAGCGAGACCAACGGCTGCACCCAAACCTGAGAGAATAATAGTATCAGTTTCAATAGTACTATGAGTAATTAGAACACTCGCCATGGCTGCTAACACAATCGCGACAATAGTAAGCGCCCCATCAAAGGCACCAATCACAATATATCGCCTTGTCAAAGATCCAAGCTCGGTCATCCGCCAGTAAATTCGGACTCGTTCTCGCCAACCCATCTCGCTCATTTATATCAACCAAGTCTTTGGGATATCTAGTTCTTCTCGCACAAGAAGCTTTGAGTTTGGTTAAAAGCCTTTTCTCTGTTTTCTTTCTTGAAGGAGACTGGGAATGTCTTCGAGTTGGTGACGGATTTGCTCAGCTGTGTCTCTTGAACGGAGAGTTGCAGTGTTGTCTTCTAGCGTTTGAGGATCAATAGTGACAGCAAAAGGTATTCCAATCTCATCAGCGCGCGCATATCGACGGCCAATTCGACCTCTCTCATCATATAGAACCGATAAATTAAGTAAACGACTCTTCTCATAGAGCTGACGTGCAATCTCTTCAAGTTCCGGTCGCTGGAGCAAAGGCAGGAAGACCGCTTCGTAAGGAGCTAGATGTAGAGGGAATTGAAACCAGGTCCAGCCTCGCGATTCGTCCTTTGGTCGATAGGTGTGTTCAAGGATACAATAGAGTAGACGCTCAATACCAAAGGAAGGCTCAATCACATGTGGAATGACTTTGGTGCCTTCTATGTCGATACTGAGGTCCTTCTGGCTCTCCTTCATGTGTGCTTGAAGGTCGTGATCTCGACGATAAGCGTTCCCGATTACCTCTTTCCATCCTATACTCAGTTTTATCTCTAAGTCGAAGTTACCACCTGAATAGTGCGGGGTCTCCTCTGGTCGCATGTGGCGGAACCGGATAACCTCCTTAGGTATTCCTAGTTGGGGTATGAACTTCATCTCATTTCCAAGAATACATGCCATCCATTGGTTTGGTACAATTCCTTTGTTAAATGCCTCCTCAACAGTCACAAGCTTTGTAGAATACTCGGTACTTTCTTTCTCTGCCGCTTCTTGTTGGACTTTCTGGGTAACAATAGGTAATTGTACGTTCTTCAAGTCGGAAAAGAGTGGGCATTCGTTTAGATTGTCAGGGTTTATGAAGTATTCAATCTCCATTTGGCCGAACTCACGGACTCTAACTACGCTTTGGCGAGGTGAAATCTCGTTCCGATAGGATTTACCGATTTGCGCCACACCTAGTGGTAGCTTTGACCGTGTAGCTGTTTGTATGCGCTTGAAGGCGAGGAATATATTTTGAGCTGTTTCAGGTCTCAAGAATGCTTGACGTCTTTCGCCCCCTACGCTTGTCCCAAACATCAGTCCAAAGCTTTTTACATCTCCAAGGAAATCTCCGCAGACAGGACAACGAAGTTTCCCTTTACGCACGATTTCACTTAATTCAGTGTTTGATTTACCTTCTGCTTGTATTTTGAGCTTCTCCTCAATCAATTGGTCAATACGCGTGATGTGACCACGAGGACATTCAGCCGATGGGTCAGTAAAATGATCGAGATGACCTGAGGCTTTGAAAACTGGTGCAGGAAGTAGAGTTGTACCACTCATTTCATAAACAAAATCCTGACTCTCAATGAAGTGCTGTCGCCAGAGACGAATTAGGTTGTTCCTGAGCCTGGTTCCAACTGGTCCAAAGTCATAGAAGCCTGCCAGTCCTCCATAGACTTCAGCAGTTGGGAAAAGAATACCACGTCGTAAACAAATCGTCATGACACTGTCAAGCAGAGATTTTGCCATTTCAAACACATCTGTTAGCGCCTGTTTATTAAGGCGCGGATAAAAGCTGTTCGGCTTAAAACCTGTTTTAATGCTTTCTCAAAAGGCGTTTTAACTGCTAATAACCCCATAGGGGGTTGGGAAAGATTTTAAACTCGCTTTTGATAGGGGTAATATACCTGATGTTAACTAGGTAATGCTAATGTCTCAGATTGAAGTTAGTCCTGAGTATTGGAGCGGTGTCCGCGATGCCCTGAGAATGGTCGAGACGTTCCTCTTCTGGAAGGAGAAGAACCCTGATGAGCCACGTTCTCTTGATCAATTTATTAGTGAGGCGCTAGATGCTGTCCGTAAGCGATGTGGCCCTTGTTTACAAGAGATTCTTGGACTTACCTTTGGTAAACTTGGTATTCCAGCAATATCTCCACAATTCGAGACTGGTCCTCCCACTCCAGCCTCCGAACCAACAAGAGAGCCCATAGTATTCCCAGAAGGCCCTCCCACTCCAGAGCCTACAAGAGAGCCCATAGTATTCCCAGAAGGCCCTCCCACTCCAGAGCCTACAAGAGAGCCCATAGTATTCCCAGAAGGCC
>JAEOTB010000097.1 GCA_016840065.1 Candidatus Hermodarchaeota archaeon
GACAGGCAAAATGGTAAGTCCTCCAACACATGTGTCATTTCAATTCCGTGCTCTGAGGATCTCAAAGCAGTCCTTCCAGGGGAATTCTCCGTTGATGGCAGCTTCCAGGAAGCGGTCATTCATGTCCCTGCCTTCGGGCTTATCGTCGGTCACACTCCTACCTTCGCCCCCCGCCCTATAAACCTCCTGACTCCTCGCCTTGTCCAACCCCAGCGCCTTTAGGATAAGCTATGTCCTCGTTCTAAGGACTGCTCTATCCCGCTTTAAGTGCGCTGGTGTTGGGGTGGCCACTTTTCCATAATCTTCTGTTGATTCAGAAGGATTCTTTAGTATCGGAGGGTTTGTAGCAATTTAGAGGTTATCTAGTGTTTTGGTGGCGACGGAAAAGTAAAGGGCAAAGGGGTCAGAGCAGAATAGAAGAATTGGAGAGGGATATAGCTGCAATTAATGAACTCCTAAAACGATTGAAACAAAGGAGAAAGGATGGCGACATTTCTGAATCAACCTACCAGAGGTTATACGAACGGTATTCAAAGAGAAAAGCAGAAACTGAAACCCAGTTCGACGAAAGGCGTATCGTCACGAATGAGGTGCCTACTATAAGCCAGCCATGTTCCGTCTGTGGAATAGTAATACAGGAAGGGCAGGAAATGGTCTTTTGCCCAAAATGTGGCAAGCCCGCCCATTACGCTCATTTAAGAGAATGGGTAACAGTCAAGGGTGTCTGTCCGGGTTGTAGATCACGTATACCACTAAAAAAGCTTCGACCTATACTGGCACCAAAACCAGCAGAGATAACATCTAGGCGAGAACCGCGTGTACCGCAGTATAGTGCTGAGGAGAGGGAGGAACTCCTCAAATTAGGAAAAATGAAAGAATCCCCTCACTCTGATGAGAAGGATTATTCTAGGTCACCTAAAGCGGATATGGTACTGGAAAAGCCGCAGCAGAGTCAAAAGGAGGTAAAGGCGTTTCGGAGGCGACGGCTTCAGCAGGTGCTGGAGCGGTATGGGCGACTCACCCTTACACGGATGTGTAAGTTGCTCCAGTTTCAGGATGTGGATCAATTAGAGGAATGGCTTCTCTCATTACCAAAAGGTACTCCGCTCCGAATAGAGGGGGACGAAGTAGTGATTCGTAGTAGTACTACACCGGAAGAGCTTGACCAGCTAGTGGCAGAACTCACACGGTTAGAGGATAAACCTAAAACTCGTCGGACCCACAAAGTCGAAGACTCGTCATGAACTTCCACACTCCTCCTTTTTGTCCTCGTTCTAAGGACTGCTCTATCCCGCTTTCAGTGTGGTGTTGGGGTGACCACTCTTTTCTTCTCAAGTGGATGGTGCATTGAAGAACAAGAGAGATTCATCCGTACTCCCCATCCGCTGCGGTGGTTCCGCCACCACTTATTTAGGGAAGGTGAGATTATTTAGTGTACCTAATTTTAGGTGGGTAATTATGGGAGTAGCAACAAAAGATACGGATTCAATTTTGAAGAAGTTAGTGAAGCGAATTCCAACGCTTATTGTGTCGTTTTACACAGGTATTCAAGTTTACTTGACACTAGGAGCCTTCCCAATTCCTATTCATTTGACCTATGCAAAGTGGGTGGTGTTCTATATAGCGTTGGTGGCGTCTCCTCTGGTAGTCTGGAAAATGAGGCACACTGAAGTACAGATTCATGAAAAGCAACGCACAACCCTCACCGCTAAGGCGGCGATAAAAAGACTTGATAGTGACTTCAAAGAGAGGTACCCAGATGTCGGGATAAGGCAGTACATCCTTGTGATGGCGTCCTTTGTGATATGGGCTTTTGCTCTGGGAGGACCATTCTATGACATGTTTCCATTCCTTTACCCAGGATGGGCAGCGATAGCGGTGTACACCTGGACCCTTGTTACGGCATTAATATAAATTGAAGCTGAAGAGACTGGTGCTAGGTTATCCAGAAGGATCATCAGTTAGACTAGTCCATTTTCGACGATTATCAAGTTGAACTCGAGATTCATCCACCTCGTTCTAAGGACTGCTCTATCCCGCTTTTGGTGGCGTAGGTGTTGGGGTGGCCACTTCTTTTCTTGTTGTGTGGGTTCCTTTGTTTTTCCGTGGCTAGGGGATGGGGGTCAGACTGGGTTTTTTAGTATCTATATTTTGTTTTGAGATATTGATATAGTCCTAGGGAGATGAGGATGGCACCGAAACCCATGACTATTACGCTGGGAAGTATTATGACTTTTCTGATGGTTTCGAACACGTCTCCAATGCCCCCTCCTTCGAGTAAGAGTGGGATGTTGAGGAGATTCATTTGGATTCCCCACCAGAGATAGGGTATTATGCTAGCGGTTACGATGTAGGCGCCGGTGATTGCGATGATAAGCCAGACCCTATTGTATTGACTTGTTTTGGCTGAACTGGGTAGTAGTCCTGCTGTCAGAATCAGTGCTCCTATGAGCACAATCCCGGCTAGGAATTGGATAGAGGTTATTTTCGTCCAAATGATCATTAATTGCCAGGTGCCGGTTACATCTATTAGGATCCAGGCGGTGAATACTACGCATCCAAGGAGTAGGAGAATGCCCCCGAGTGTAGTCATTCCGTAGTTGATTCGTAATTCTCCATCGCTCTTTGAAACCAGGATTTTCCTTGTTTGTTGAGTCAATGTACACCCTCCTTCTGGAACTCAGTTTAGGTGTTGATTGATTCGTGAGGATTGAGGTTGCTTAGAATATGGTTGCGCCCCTAAATAAAAGTTACTCTTTTTGACTCAAAAAGAGTTAAATTGGTTTATTCTAAGGACTGCTCTATCCCGCTTTGAGTCGCGTGGTACTGGGGTGTCCACTTTTCTTTGTTACCTAGAAATAGCTAATCGATGCTAGTCGTCTCGCTGGAGAATAGTTCGGTAACCACCTGTGAATCCATCAACATGGGCGAACCCCTGTATTTGGTAGCCGTGTTCGACTGCGATGTTGAGTGCCTCTGCTAGTTCTTGGTTAGTTCCTCCTTTGAGGATGATGATTCTGGGTGTGTGTTTCAGTGACACCTTGTCTTTGATGATGTCCCTTGGTATGTAGACTACTTCGGTTTCCATTCAAGACAGCTCCATCTTGTGTAGGGGACTACCGTATGAACCTTGGCTAATAGTGTTTTGTCCGGGTTCGCTATCTAGAAAGGAGGTTGGGGTTCTGGTGTTCAGACATCGTTTTGGAAATACCAGGAGGCTCCAAGGATGAGGAGGGCGAGACCAATGGTGAAGGTGAAGCCGTGAATGGTTATGAGGTCTCGGACGGTTTCCAATTCGTCGCTGTAGACGGGGAATTCTGCAAGGAGAGGGACTCTAGTGAGGTGAAAGTCGATGCCCCACCACAGGTAGTAACTACTCAGCGCGATTAAACAGATGCCTAAAATTGCGGCGGTGAGCCCATGCACCTTGCGGATGTTTGCGATATCTTTCGCTTCTAATTTGTAGAATGCAGGGATGAGAAGAATCGTCCCACCGAGGATGACCGCTGACCAGAGAAATTCAACGAGTTTGTCAAATGGCGTGAACAACCAGAGGGCTGATGCATAGGAGTGCGTGGGATAGACCCAAGGGGTAAAGAAGAGGAAAATGGCGGCAAGGATGTGTAGGGCTCCCACAGCCAGCCATCCAGCTAGATGAATTCGATGAGGGCTAATCCATGTGAGGAGGGCGAGGATGATGGTGGGGATTTCGATGAGGATTGAGAGAAACAGATACTCTAGGGGGACGTGATGGCTGTATCCTGATGGTCCGCCGAGGATGTTGATGCTGTACCAGGTTATGAAGTTCATCCCGAGGAGAACGGCAGCCGCGACACCTTGGATGAGGGCCCAGGCACGTAGGCTACTCGGTGGGTAATCGTATGGTTCTGAATCGACGGGTTTTGCTGGAGCGGTTCGTGCTGCGAGGTACAGGAGACTGGGACCTACCACGAGGAATATGGTGCCCGCTATTATGCTGCCTATAAGGATTTGGAGAACGAGCATTTTTATCCAGCCATCGGCGGATACCCACATGCCGGTAGTGTCGGTGGGGATCATGATAAAGAGGACGAATCCTGCTAGGAGTATGAAGAGGACGCCGAGGGGGATGAGGCTGATGGCTAAGCCTTTCTCAAACCTTCTTTCCAGTAGATGGGTTTGGCTTATTTGATACGCCAATGAAAACCCTCCTTGTTGATACTCAATCGGTTGGTGTTATGAGGGGATTGGGTGTTTAATGTGGGAAGTGACGCTTAATAAAAGTTACTCTTTTTGAGTTAAAAAGGGTTAAATTGGTTTGTTCTAAGGACTGCTCTATCCCGGTTCTAGTGGCTGGTGCTGGGGTGACACTGATGCGATACGTACCGCTATCCCTCGGGTGGAACAGGGATAATCTATGAACGAGGCTAAGATATTGTACTCCTCTACGCCTTTGTAAGCCAAGCATGTTTATGACGTTTAGGTTTTGTACCGAAGATACTGGAGTAGTCCAAGCGCGAGGAGGCTTGCGCCAATTAGTAGGACCAGACTTGATATTGACATGATGTCTGCGACGGTTTCTAGATTGTCTCCGTAAACGGGGAATTCTTCTAGGAGTGGGATGTAGTGGAAGCGCATTTGGACTCCCCAACAGATGTAGGGAACACTAGCCATAATTAGGAAAGTGCCTGTGATTGCTAGGATAAGCCACCTAGTCGTGTTTTGATGTGATTCATCTTTCATTTACTGTACCCCTCCTGATTGATACCATCTATGTTCTTAGTGTGAGCTGAAGTTCTAGCCTTGTTGCTCTCTTTTGGGCTTCAATCCGGATTTTCTGAAATGTGATCTGTTTTCCCTTCTGGCGAATGGTTCCTAGCAGTGTACCTAGGAGTGTGATCCGTTCAATTGCAATGGTTGATATGAAGGCTATTCCACCCACACCGAAGGCTTGGAACAGGGTTAGTGATATGTTGTGAGCAAGCCAAGTTCCGACATAAGTAATAACGAGGAGGTATGTGATTAACTCGGTGAAGGAGAAGAGGGTTGCCCAGCTTGTTTGGAGCTGGACCTTGTCCTTTTTGATGAGTTGGTTCGCCCAGCCGAGGAAAGCTAGGCTGTTTGGTGTGACGAGTGCTAGGAGGGTTCCTGCCAGGGCGCTGAGGAGCCCCAGTTGTATGTGAGCGGGTAGTGCCTGAGGATTGAGCTGAGCGAGTAGGAAACCTTGACCTAGGAAGGGGAGAAAGGGGAGTATCGGGCTTGTGAGGAAATAGCAGATGATGGGGAAGAAATAGTCAATCATGAGCTCTGGCGGAAGAAACATGTGAGTTCTTGGAGTACTGGAGACTTCTGCGTCAATGCTGGGTTTTACTGGTGGTTCTCTTATTGTATCTGTTCCAGAGCTTTTCATCATACAGGATTTTCTGTTGGGTCTGATATAGTTTACTTTGACACTGGTTTTGAGCGGTTGTTATGCATTTTCCTTGATGCTAGCTGGTGACACTTCATAGAAAATCATAGCGCTGGGAATCGCGGCAAACCATAGAATGAACACTAGAACCCAGTAGATCATCCATAGACTTGTACCGGATGCAATCCATGGGTATTGACCCATTATCAGAAGGCCGAAGAGGGTATAGTATACAGGTAGATCACCGGGGAAAATGAGCCAGAGAATAAGTGTGGGTATGGGGAGCATAAGGTTGATGACAGCCCAGAGGCAAAATATACTGATTGCGATTGGAGTAAAACGGTGTTTAGGCTCTCTCGGTAGACTGAATGTGCCGATGGCCCAAAAGGTGATTGTGATGATAAGAGAAACATGGCACACAAGGGTAATGAGATTATTGAGGATATAGGGAGGCTGAACCAAGATGTCTATGACTAGTTCGATGGATTGTAGCAGCATGCCAATTACTGCGAACACGGAGATGAAGAAGGAAATGCTCACCACTAGTGCTAGCCTAGCACCTGTCTGGCGCCAGTAGCCATAGAAGGTTAATCCACTTAGGATGAACCCTATTCCCATAAGCAACAAAGGAAGAACCATCATTATGAAATCGTATAGAAAGGCTGGAAGCCTTTGTAGTGCGTAAGCAAATGGAAGAGCCGTTGCTAGCGAGAAGCTCACCACTAATAGAATCATTCCCCAGAATCCTAACTTGAAAAAGGAACTTGGGGGCAGTGGGTCAAACCCTCGCGGAACTTGTGTGATATCTACTGGAGTGTCTAGCAGTTTTGGTGGGAAGGGGCAAGCCGTGGGCTCAACTCCAGCAGGTGATTTTGGTGCGCGTTTTCGTTTACTCATGTTAATTCCCTCAAGAGGGAGGTGGTCCCCCCTCCAATTGAGTTGATAATTGTGAATTCGAAGGGTCTGGTGCCGCGCACGATTGATGGTATCGTTACTGGTCCTTTTGTGTATTCCATTTTAGTCGCCTCTTAATGGTGGTGAACAGCTGTAGTGCTATATCGGTTGGGGGGCTGTCCTTGAGTACTTGGATCTCCCATTCCGTGGCGAGTTGGTGGAGGGTCTTTGTGCATTCGGAAAGTTGGGTGCAGCTGCCGCATTCGCCTTTGTGTACGAACCAGGTTTGCACGCCTAGTTTTGGTGAGTAGACGAGGTAGACTTCTGATTGGTGGGCGGGGCTGTAGCCTTCAGCTATCCCGTAGTAGGCGCTGAGGTGTCGTAGCTGGATGCGAGTGGTTACTGCTGCGTGTTGGAGAAGTTTCTTGATGCGTGCTTCGGCTATGCGCTGGGCTTTGCTAACGAAGGGTCTCGAAACCTTCAGTTCTTCTGCGATTTGGGCTGGACGAATTTTTTGGCGGCGTTTGAGCCAGATGATTCCCTGTTGTTTTGTTGGATAGCGGAAATGGGGGAACGTGATGGAACCCTCCAAGCCATGGTGGGTTGTTAACCTGTTTATGGCAACTCCTCCTTGAAGGCTAACTAGTATATAAGTTAACCTGTTTATGGCAACTCCCCACTAGGTGGAGAACTAACAGCACGGAACATTGATGAGAAAAATACGGAGTATTGATGAGGAAAATCACGATCGGGCAAGGTGAAGTCCTCATCTGAAGGAAGAGCTGAAGCAAACCCATCCAGAGCTGGTTCCTTGGTTTTGCCTCTATTTGGTGCTGGTTTGTGGTTCTAGGGGCCTATCTTGTGTTTCTCTATCATCTCTGGTGTGATGCGGGGTTTTAGTTTAGTTTCTAGTTCTTGCCTTTGTTCGGTTGGTAGTGTGAAGTCAAGGGTTTTGAGTTTCTCAATTGATCCGATGAAGTGTTGTGAGGCTTCTCCGACTGTTTCAAGGGAGTCCACAGAAATTTGGGTTATGTCATCTAGGGGTGTGTGGTTGTAGAGGAAGTTGGATCCTCCTCCGTACCACCAGTGGATTGCGGGGATGCCGTGCCAGGCGAATACTTTGTTGTCACCGCCAGTGGGTCCCACCCTGAGCATCGGTTTCCACTCAGAGGTATTTTTGACCAGATGCTTCTGGAGTGGCTCGTTGGCTAGGATCCCGATGGCTAGGTTTCCTAGTTGAGTACCTTGTACGTCGAAGTTTAGGTTGAGTTTGATTTCAGAGAGCTGTTTCTCATGTTTTGTACAATAGTGTTGAGCTCCCAGGATTGCACCTTCTTCTGCGCCGCAGGCAAAGAATCGTATAGTATGCTTTATGCCGGATTTGGCTAGACTCCGTGCAAGTTCCAGAAGGATGGCTGTGCCGCCAGCATTATCTGTTGCTCCTGCCGAATAAGGAACAGAGTCATAGTGGGCAGAGATTAGAATAACGCCCTCTGGTTCGGTACCAGGTATCTCACCAAGGACATTGTAGCTTTCTGACTTGTATGTTTTCACATCAGCATGGATGGCGGCTTGCCCTGCCTTTTCCTTGAGAATCTGCCCATCTCGATGGCTTACAGAGACTATTGGTGTTACAGGAGTTTCTTTCCCTAACGACAGACGGAGATAGGTGAAGCCCGATGGAAGATAGGGAGGCGTTCCAGGATTGTAACTGATGTAGATGATTCCTTTGGCCCCTGCTTCGATCAGGGTTTGGTAGTTTTGTTCGGAGGCGTTCCGCGAATAGAATAGTACAATCTTGCCTTCTACTTCGGGGAGCTCCTTTGCGGATTGTTGCAGCTCCCAGGGATTAAGGTAAAGGAGGGGAGCGGATGTTCCACCTTCTTCTGAGGCCCCAGAGAGACCAAATGATAGCCCTGCGATGTTGTGTTTTCCTGTTGTGATTTGTACGAGGCTTTGCTGGCTTGTAAGGACTGGGAAGGGCTCCGCACTTATCTTCTCTAGCCCGAATTCCTTGAATTTCTCTAGAATGTAGTCTTTGGCTAGGTCTGTTCCTTCTTGTCCTTGGATTCGTTCACCGATTCTGTTTGTGAAGTGGGTACAGTACTCATAGGCTAGCTTACCAGAAAACTTGGCATCTAGAGTCATACTCCCAAGTTGAGGGTGCGGGGTTTAAATGCTAATCTAGTGTTTGCCCAGGTGTTGGGTTAGCGATAGAGTTATAGTTGCAGAACCCTATAGTCTAGATGGGAATTGGGAACTGCAGTTTCAAAGATGCTATTCTTCGACTTCACGTACCTTGTAGAATCTGCTTGTGGAAGGAAAAGCATTTCAACCAAGAGGACAGTAGGTTGAGTGGGATTTGTCAGGAGCCCTTAAGGTGGGGCTGTATTGAAGTTTGAAGGATCAGTGTTAGAAGATCGTCGCACATGGTTGCTAATCAAGGAGTTACTTAGCGGAGAGTTGGGTAAGCTTGAGCCAGTGCTTGATCCTTCGTCGCCCCTTGGTTTTCGTTATCTAGCTGCTGAGGGGCTGTTGGAGGCTGGTCCCCGTGAGACGGTGGAGATCCTGCAGAGACTAGAAGCTGCTGGGTTCCTTGAGGCCACGCTTGTTGATCTTCTTCTACTGTGTTCATCCTGTCATTCTCCCCAGATTAACCCTAGGTTTAGGTGCCCGAATTGTAGTGGAGGTCGTCTTCTACGCCAGGAAACCATTGAACATTTTACTTGCGGTTATGTCGGTCCAAGGAAAGAATTTGTCAAGAATACAGACCTACACTGCCCTAAATGCGATAAGAGCTTGAAGGGACAGCAGCAAGATTTTCTTCAGCGATCATCTGTTAAGTGCCTTGATTGTGAAGGGTTGCGGGCTGAGCCACGCTTGGTTTACAGTTGTTCTCGCTGCCAGGAAATCACAGAAATCGGACAAGCCCCAGAAGTACCCTTGTATAGTTTCAGTCTAAACCAAGAACACCGAGGAGATATTATCCACTACCTAGGATATCATCCCAAACCTGAGGCTGAGCGCCCTGGGCGTCGAAAACACAGGACTAGCTTGGATTCTACTGACCGACGTATTCTGAACCTTTTACAAGCTGATAGCAGACTATCGTTTCGTGCAGTTGCTCGGAGGCTGAAGATAGGTGATGCTACAGTGCGAGAGCGAGTGGCACGACTCCAGGATTGTGATATAATCCATTCGTTTACCACTCTGGTGAACCCGGAAAAAGCCGGGATGGATGTCATCGGTCTAATTCATCTTGAGGTAAACCCGAAAGCCTTACCAGTTGTAGTGGATGAATTGAAAAGTATGGAGAATGTCAAAGCTGTGATGGAGACCGGTGAGCGTCTGAATCTCATTCTATTTGTAACATTCCCCACACGTAAGGCATTGAATGCGTTCTTAGATAAGTACATCCGGGGCCGGGACACCATTAGGCTTGACGCAATCACTCTTGTGCTTTCAGTCCACAAACTGGACTTAATTATCCGATTATAACAAGGAATTTCCCCTCTAGTGGTACGCAGCAACAACTTTTTTAACCGCTTTTTTCTGAGAATCTACTTGAAACAACTATCTGAGGAGAAAGGTGTGACGAATCTTCGTAAACTTCTGGAAGACGGTGCAATCGCCGAAGCCATCGGGAAAATATCAAAGGATGAGGAACTGCTGGAAGATCTGATTAGCCTCCTTGAGGACACAGATGAGGATATTCAGCGTTCTGCCTTTGAAGTGGTATCCCAGACTCAAAGCATACAAACCCTGTTAGAGGCGATACCTACACTTGTCGGTGGATTAGAAAGTGAAAATGAGGAGGTCTGCCGTTTTGCTGCTGAAGCCCTCTACTACTTTGGAACTGATGCTGCTGAAGCGACCGAGTCTCTATCCATTCTACTAAACCATGATGACGATGACATTCGACGGGCTGCAGCTCGGACCCTAAGGTCGATTGGGCCAGGGGCTGTTTCCGCCCTGCAGCACCTTGTTGAAGCCTTAGGAGATAGCGATGAAACGGTGCGGGGGGAAGCTGCTCTGAGCATCGGGAACATTGGAAGCGTGGATCCAGAACCTGTACCATTCCTTGTGAAGGCTCTAACTGATGAGGAGGAGTTTGAAATGGATGGGAAACCCTTGGAGGTACGTCACGCTGCACAGCAGGCACTGGTTAAACTGGGGAGCACGGCAGTTCCTGGATTACTCGATGCTCTCCGCGATGACCGGGCTGAACTAAGACTTATTGCTGTGACAACCCTTGCACGGATTCCATCGTTATCCGATGTTGCCATGGAACTACTCCAAGCCACGATTAATGACCCTGACACAACCGTGAGCAGCGCTGCTCAAAAGGCCATCAAAGAGGTAAATGCCCAGAAATAACCAATCGACCAACGTTCTTCTTGAGTAGTTCACTAGAACAGCTTGTTAGTGAATTAATAAGGAAGGAGTTGCCATACCTTGTGATTAGTGACTCGGGAAAGAGTTACTAGTGAGGTATTCTTCTTGAAACAGAAAATCTTGATTGTCTCGCTTCTGGTTTTCGTTTTTCTACTGTTTCCCCATGCTAGAGCTAGCGCACAGACACCGCCCTTTCCGCAAATAGGGCAAACCATGACTTACAGTATCACCGGTGACGCCAACTGGGATGCTCCTCTAGACGTTACGCTAGGCTTCACCGCTACAGCAAGATATACAGTGACAGGAGTGTTTACCGGCGAATATACTGTGCTTCAAGAGGTCTCTGGTACACCCGTGTGGCCAACTACTGCGGGAACTGGTGGAATAAACTACTACGATGTAGGTGGTGGCGGTTACACCTCTGAACCGACTAATACTAGCTTTGCTTTCACTACGTCCGGTACCATTGCTCAAGACGACTCTGAAGTCTCAAGCCTGAGTGGTGATGAGTACTCGAGCGTTGAACTAAACTGGACCGTTGGCAGTGATACTGTTGGAGCCTACGTTGGATTGCACAGTTGGTTGTGGTTCATTGCCTTCTTCCCATTCCCCTATCCAGCCCTCTTCCTAACAGATGGTGAAAACTCGATATTCTATTGGAACACATCTCTAGCGCCATGGGATATAGTTGAAGACCCTGGTGCTTGGACGGTTGAAACTGTGTCAACTTCACTTGGAGTTCGTAACGCTTTTCGAAACACAACAAGCATCACTGGAACCCTTGCCACCACAAGTGGAACCACAGTATTAGACACATGGATTGACCTAGACTCACGAATCTTGCTCAAACTCACTGATACAACGACCATTGACAATGACGGTCTGTTTGATGTCGTTATGACAACAAATATCGACCTCGTCGCCTGTGACTTCTTTGGAATCATCGGCTCACTATTGTACACAAAGATAGCCGGCATCCCGCTCCTCTATCTCATCATCGCTGTTATCGTCATACTCGTAATCGTACTACTCATTATCTGCATCGCAAGACGGAAGTGATTTCTGCATCCAATACGTGAGGACGCCCAGCGTCCTCTCCTCCTTTTTTCTTCTAGAAGCTTTGTTTGAGGGGCTAGTTGTTCAATTAATAAGGGGTCAGCAGGTATTATCTCTGGAATCCGTAACTCGAGAAGAGTTACTTCATGAGGGTTTCCTTAATGAATCGAAAAATACTGTTTGCTTCACTTTTTCTGTTGGTCTTTCTGACGATTCCCATCAACCAAGCTAGCGCAACGGGAGTTTTCCCCGCCGTAGGGCAAACCTTTGCCTACAGCATTACTGGTAGCGCCGACTGGGAAGCGCCCCTCGATGTCACCATTGGATTTGCCGCCACAGCAACCCTGTCAGTGACGGCAGTTGGGACTACTGATTTTACTCTGCAACAAGCGGTTTCAGGGTCAGTCACCTGGCCCACTACAACTGGGACAGGAGAGATTGCTCTTTGGACATGGACCGCTTCTGATCCAGATATCGCCCCAAGCAACACCGCCTTTAGCTTCACTACTACGGGTGATGTTGACCTCGACAATTCAGTTGTTTCAAGCCCCAGTGGCGACGAATACGTAGTGGCCTGGTTGAACTGGACTTCAGGCTCAGACGAGATATTCGCCTGGATTAGTTACATAGCTGCAGGAATGATAGGTTCAGCCGCCTTATCATTACCGCTTCCGCCCATCTTTCTAACTGAAGGTCTTCCAACGTTTTTCTACTGGAATACATCCTATTCACCTTGGACTGGGACACCTACCACGACTGACTGGAACGTTGAATCTGTTGCGACCCCACTCGGTGTTCGCAATTCCTATCGGAACACGACAGCCGACTCCCAATCTGACAGCGGTAATAGTGCGTCGCTAACCTTGGACACTTGGATTGACTTTGAGACTAGCATTCTGCTTAAACAAACTGAAACAGTGGTCATTGACAACAGCGGAGTAATGGACTACACTATGACGTTAAATATCGACCTCGTCTCCTGTAGCTTCTTTGCTGCTCCTATACCCATCGTCCTCATCATCATTGCTGTCATCGCCATCGTCATCATCATAATCGTCATATTCCTCCTCTACTGGTTCGTGCTACGAAAACGGAAGTAACAAGTAATACTCTGATGACAAGAGGACGCCAGACGTCCTCATCCTTCTTTTTTCCGCTAGAAGACCCGTATTAAAGGCTAGTCATACACTTGACAGGGAGAGTATGGGATAAATGAGGAAGTTGGGCTCGAAGATTGATTTTTCGAGAGGCTTTTTAAGCGGTCAGCGTGAGAGACTGGATGTATTTTAATACGGTGGGGGTTGATAGTAGTGCTGAATTAGTAGCTCTAGAAGGAGTTACTAGTGAGGGACTTATTAACATGAAAAGGAAAATTCTCTTTGTTGCGCTTTTCGCTTTTGCCCTTACCCTGTTACCAGTTACGCAAGCACAAACAGCCTTTCCGGCGGTTGGTGTAAGCTTTGGCTACAGCATCACAGGTGAGGCAGATTGGTCGGCGCCACTCGATGTCACTATCGGGTTCACAGCCACAGCCATCTATCAGGTAACAGCAGTGGGTACTAACGATTTCGACGTGTCACAAAGTGTTTCAGGTAGCCCAATCTGGCCTACCTCTGCGGGATCTGGTGATGTCAACTTCTTTGATTGGAGCAGTAGCGATTTCGTTACTGCTGCATCAAACACAAGCTTCAGCTTCACCTCGAATGGTGAAGTGTCGACGAATAACTCGATGATGAGCAGTGTGACTGGCAGCGACTATACATGTGTATGGCTGAACTGGACAGATGGTGTTGACGAAGTCATAGCCTATGTGGGTCTACAAAGTGCCCTATGGCTCTTTGTCTGGTTCCCAATACCGTTACCAACCAGCTTCATGAGCAATGGCAATCCCTTCTACTTCTACTGGAATACCTCATATACCCCCTGGGATATGCCTGCCGCTGCTGCCTCTGGAGAATGGACTGCTGCACCGCTAGCAACTTTCGCGGGTGTCCGCAACGCCTACCACAACGAAACCGACTGGTCTGGTGCTGTAACTACCACTAGTGGAAGAACTATCCTTGACACCTGGGTAGATGCAGATACAGGTCTTCTGCTCTTCCTCAACGACACCACGCTCATCGACAACGACGGAGCATTTGACTGCCGAATGAACACACTGATCACAATGACCTCCTGTAGCATCTTTGCCGCCCCCATACCAATCGTACTCATCATCGCCGTAGTCGCTGTAATAATCATCATAATCGTCATATTCCTCCTCTACTGGTTCGTGCTACGAAAACGGAAGTAACAAGTAATACTCTGATGACAAGAGGACGCCAGACGTCCTCATCCTTCTTTTTTCCACTAAAAGACCCGTATTAAAGGTTAGTCGTACACTTGGCAGGGAGAGTATGGGATATATGAGGAAGTTCTAGCTCGAAGAGGTTTTTTCGAGGAGCCTTTTAAGGGGTCAGCGTGTGAAACTGGATGTATTTTAATACGGCGGGGGCTGATAGTAGTGCTGAATTAGTAACTCTGCAAGAGTTACTAGTGAGGGACTCAAGAATATGAAACGGAAAATTCTCTTTGTAGCACTTTTCGCATTTGCCCTAGCGATGTTGCCAGTCACACAGGCTCAGACAGCCTTCCCTGCGGTAGGTGTAAGTTTTGGTTATAGCATCACAGGTGAAGCTGATTGGTCTGCGCCACTCGATGTCACCATCGGGTTCACAGCCACAGCCAACTACCAAGTAACAGCCGTCACGTCTAACGACTTCGATATATCACAAAGTGTCTCAGGTAGCCCAATCTGGCCCACCTCTGCGGGATCCGGTGATGTCAACTACTTTGACTATAGTGCGTCAGACTACGTCACTGCTGCATCAAACACTAGCTTCAGCTTCACGACCACAGGTGAAGTGGATACCGATGACGGGACCATGTCGTCCGTGACAGGAGCCGACTACACTGTTGTCTGGCTGAACTGGACCTCAGGGTCCGACGAAGTAATCTGCTTTATCGGTATGCACTCCTGGTTCTGGTTCTTTGCCTTCTTCCCAGTACCGTTCCCACCGAGCTTCATGGCCAACGGTGAATACTTCTTTGGCTATTGGAATGCCTCGTATGAGCCCTGGACTGCTACACCCACCACAACGTATTGGACCACTGAACCGCTGGCTACAGCCTTTGGTGTCCGCAACGCCTACCACAACGAAACTGATATCCTTGGTGACTTACCCCCAACTATGGGAAGGACAATCTTTGACATCTGGGTAGACGTTGATACTGGTCTTCTGCTCTTTCTCAACGACACCACGATCATCGACAACAACGGAGTATTTGACTGCCGAATGAACACACTGATTACGCTGACCTCTTGTAGCATCTTTGCCGCCCCCATACCAATCGTACTCATCATCGCCGTAGTCGCAGTTATCGTCATCATTCTCATCATCTTCCTGCTCTACTGGTTCGTGCTACGAAAACGGAAGTAACAAGTTTCCCCAGTTCGCTTGAGGACGCCAGGCGTCCTCCTCCTTCTTTTTTCTACACTATTTTTGAAACAGCTAGACATTATCGGTGTGGTCTAGCTCTTCGCCGTTGTGTTCACTGGTTTCAGGGGGTTTGGGGCGGCGGTCGATGGTGCTGAAGATTAGTATGAAGGCAAATATGGCAGCAAGAAAGAGTATCTTGTGGATCATATTGACAAAGGAAAGTAGATACCATTCAAGAGAGAATCCTCCGAGAATCGCGGTGAAGAACCGGATACGATTGGTGCTTTCTCGGAGAGCCAGCCGTTGAGTTGTCCAATCAAGCATAGTGGGGAGAGCCAAGCATAGACAGAACACGTCGGTGACGAGAGCATCGGTGAAGAAGAGTGGAGGAACGAAAAGATGCAAGATTAAAACCAGCGGGAAGGAAACCACTACACTTCCGTAGAGACCAGAGCAGCGGGCACACACAAAATATACGCGTTCTTCGAGGGTCACTTGGAAGGCGTGGGTTCTTTTATGCTCGAAGAAACGGAGGATTACTCCAGCCACACGCTTCAGGGGATTCATGTATCTTAACCTACTTTGAGATTATACAATGTTTGTCTCCAGCTAGAATTTGACTGGGCAGATGGGTGGGAGCATGATTTTGTGTTCGTTATCCCGTATCCTTTGACGGAGCTGTTCGATTTTCTCCTCTGAGAGCCCTTCGGGTGTAGAACCAGAAACAAGGGTATCGAGCTGATCATAGGTGGCACCCAACTCACCCTCATCAGTTTGGCCCCGAAAGAAACCAGCACTTGGGGCCTTTTGGATTATGTGGTCAGGAATCCTGTGAAATTCTGCGAGTTCCCTAACTTCCCTTTTGAGAAGTCCTCCCAGGGGAAGGATGTCCACGCCTCCGTCACCAAACTTTGTGAAGTAGCCTAGGGCCAGTTCGGTTTTGTTTCCTGTGCCAACGACTAGTCTGTGTTGTAGATTTGCGATGAAGTAGAGGGTGACCATGCGAAACCTTGCCTTCATGTTACCAAGAACGATAGGGTCGACTTCCTCCTTAGAAACCCCAAGTGTATTAACAAGGGCGTTAAAGGCAGGTGTCAAATCATAAGTGGCTGTTTCGAGATTCAGCTTCTTAGCTACGAGTATAGCGTCTTCAACCGCATCTGAAGGTGTATCCCCACATGGGAGTAACAGACCCAGTGTATAGCTTGTGATTCGACGGCACAGCGACGCAACAACGCTAGAGTCCACTCCTCCCGATAAGCCGAGTACAAAGCCCCTACAACCGCTTTCCTCCAGGTAGTCGCTAAGCCACTGCTCAATCGTTTGGGTTACTCTTGCCAAGGGAAGAAGTGCATTCATTCTGTGGAAGAACCTCCTTTATCTAGGGAGCCTGTGAAAGGTATGAGGTCAACAGATAGATCCAGCGCTTTTACTGAATGTGTGAGGACACCAGCTGATATAACATCTACACCTGTTGCAGCATAGTCGGCAACAGTGTCTATTGTGATATTGCCTGAGACCTCAATGATAGGTGGTTTTTTGAGACGGAGCCTCTTGATTGCCTTGACAACCTTTGAGACGAGCCCAGGCGTCATGTTATCCAAGAGGATTGCATCAGCACCTGCTTTTGCGGCTTTGACAGCGTCCTTTTGGGTGCATACCTCAATTTCGATGAGCTTGGTAAAACTGACTTGTTGACGAACAGTCTTGATGGCTTCGGTGATATCTTCTGTGATGGTAAGATGGTTATCCTTAATCAGAACTGCGTCATCTAGTCGCCAACGATGAGGGTCACCGCCACCCGCTATAACCGCAAGTTTGTCGAAGACCCGGAGCAGTGGTGCAGTTTTTCTAGTCGCTGCAATCCGTACATTGGGGTTAGATTTCCTTGCTGCTTTAATCATTGCAGCGGTTAGTGATGCGATGCCACTCATACGCATCAAGAGGTTGAGAAGGGGACGCTCCAAAGCTAGTAAAGACGCCGCTGGACCTGGAACCTCAAGGATAGTTGAATCCCTTTCGATTGCTGTGCCATCGGATAGGTAGCGGACCACCTCGAAGCCTAATTTACCAAGAAACTCAGCTACAATTTCTGTACCAGCCACTACTCCTGCTTGCCGGCTCACGAATCGAGCTTGGGCCCAATGATTTGAGGGTATCAGTGCTTGTGTTGTTATGTCACCAAAGCCCAAGTCTTCTTCTAGCATAGCATGAAGGTGGCGGATTAGCAGCTGTTTCTGAATCGGATTTAGAGGAAATCTATTGTCTTTGCCCATGCGTATCCACTCACATCTAGTCTGGTTTTGTAACATCAAAAGGCTTGTGTAGCGACCTAATTCATTGTGTTAGGTCTAGCATTCGTTGTAGCGCGGACCTAGCTCGCTTAGCTATGGGTTCGGACACGGTAACGACATGTTGTCCTTCTAAAAGGCTAGCTTTCACTTTCTCTAGGGTGATTTTCTTCATGGCTTTGCATCGGGCGTGGCTGAGGGCAGGAATGAAGGTTTTTCCGGGAATCTCTCTACGCATCCTAGTCACCAGATCGACTTCTGTCGCTATGATGAAGGTGTCGGCTGGGCTATCGCGAGCATATTTGATCATTTGGCTAGTTGAACCGATGTAGTCAGCTAATTCCTGGATTTTGGGTCCACATTCCGGGTGAACCAGAAACAAGGCATCTGGGTTCTCCCATAGGAGCTGGGGGAGTTCAGGGGAGAAGGAGAAAGTGACGTGGACGTGACAGAATCCATGTTTAGGTATGGGAATTACCTGCTTTCCACAAGTTTTCTGTGCATAATATGCGAGGTTGGCGTCTGGACCAAGGATGACAGTGTCGCCTTCTAGTTGGTTGATGATCTGGCAGAGGTTAGAAGAAGTACAGGTTACATCTGCTTCAGCCTTTGCTTCTGCGGTTGTGTTCACATAGAGTACTACTGGAACTCCTGGGTACTTGGCTTTGGCTTCACGGATTTGTTTCGCGGATAGCTGTGCAGCCATTGGGCAGCGGGCTTTCGGTTCAGGGATTAACACTCTCTTCTGTGGGTTTAGGATAGCTGCTATCTCTGCCATGAACCACACACCGCAGAAGAGGATGATATCTGCGTCAACTTTCTGGGCTTGTCGACTGAGACCAAAGCTGTCACCGACATAGTCGGCGATTTCCTGGATTTCAGAAATCTGGTAGTTATGTGACAGGATTACGGCATTGCGCTCCTGGGCTAGTTTTCGTATTTCCTTCTGCAGAGCCTTCACCGAATCCATCAGTTGTCTGTCTCCTCATCGCGTTGCATTCAGTTCGATAGTATTGAGAACCTGTGAACCGCTTCATTTTACCTTTTAGCTTTTCCTACTTTGTTCAAATTTTACCCAAGCATGTGAAATGACAACTGCATCTTTTCCCGTTGGGGTCTGCCTTACAGAAACTATTTGTGTTCATAGAGCACATGCTAGTTGTAACGATATCGAGGGAGTTTTCAAATGCCAAAACAATCAAGGTCTCAAGAAAAAGACATGTTCAATGTAGATCGTCTCTTCTCTGCAATGACTACTGCTACTCTTGTTCTTGAGATACTCGCATTAATCGTACTCGTTGCTGCAGGGGTTGGATACCTGCTAGTTTTGACCGGTTACTATGATCTCATAATCACTAGCCTTGACCTTACGGTTCTTGTGTTTCTTTTTGGGGGCGGAATCACCTTCTTTGTCCTCATCGGCTTCCTAGGATTCTTCCTGCGAATCCATAAAGGAGTAAAGCGTTTCGTGTTAGGTGATGGCGTCGGTCATGTTGTAACGGCTAGCCGGGAGGGAAGAACCATACTGATTCTTTACGCTGGTTCAATCCTCTTCTTCTTCATCGCCAGTGGTTATGGGTTCTATCTGCTATGGAAATACTATGTCAAAATTATCTTTGTGACCGAGTCTATCTTTGTACCCTTAATAATCGCGGCTGTTGGGTTAATCGTTACATGTCTTGTGGCACAGGTTATCTCTGCTGGTGTGAGCCGCTATGCCGCCCGCGTCGCCCGAGACATCCAGTAAGAAGGATTGAAGTTGAAAGAGTTAAAAGGCGAGAGCCCGAAGGAAGCTACAATAAACTGACTCTTGTATTAGAGTCCCTAGTGGAGAAGAAGGAGAAACTAAAGTATGCCGCTTCGAATTTTCTTCAAATCTTGGCGTATCGCATTTCGAACAAAGAAACGATTCATCGCATTCACCTTAATGTATTCCATTCTGTTGTTCTTGATAGCTCAAATCGTTAAGACCTGGATGGGTAATTTCGCTGAAGACCCATATTCACCGTTAACTGTTAATGCTATGGGCAACTTCCTTTATGCTCTAGCGGGGGGTGCTGTCCTGGGATTGTGTATTGCGTGGATTCTTGCTCATAGTCGACGAGATGACATCTCTATCCTCAAGTGTATCGGCTGGGGCAATCACAACATACGAGAACTAGTGTTAGGTGAGATCGTATTCGTAACCGGTGCAGCATTAGTTGCACTCACATTGATTGCCATTGGCATGTCAGGTATATGGTACACAACCTATGCTGGCCTAGTCAACACAATCACTCCCGATAACCCCTTTGAGGGTTACGTCCCAGCTCACCCCTGGCTCAACTTCTGGGTCGTTCCACCCGTACACATGTGGATTGCCTTCGCCACTGTGATGGCTTCGCAAATCCCTGGAATCATAGTGCTGATGTGGCGTGTTCTCCGAATTAGCCCCATGCGTGCACTTCGCCGCACCGAGTAAACTGAGAGGAAGTGAAAAGACAAATGGTTGATGAAATTATTGTTGCACAAAACGTTGAGAAGGAATACAAGCGCGGAAGAGAGAGTGTACACGCTCTCCGGAACATTCAGCTGACCATCAAGGCTGGCGAGTTCATCATCATCGAGGGGCGGAGTGGCTGTGGAAAATCCACTCTGCTTAATGTCCTCTCAGGTCTAGAGCGCCCCACAAGTGGTCGGGTTATCCTTAACCAGTTGGACATAACCATAGTTGATGAGAGGATTCTGCCTAAATTCCGGCGAGAGAATGTTGGGTTCATCTTCCAGCTATTCAACCTGCTACCAACACTAACAGTCTTTGAAAATGTAGCCGCAGCTCTGTGGCCAACCAAGTTTGACAGCAGTGAGATTGAGCAGCGGGTTATGGAGGAAATTAGGTCCGTTGACCTAGTTGAGCGAAAGGACCACCTTCCACGTCAGCTCTCTGGTGGTGAACAGCAGCGTACTGCTATTGCTCGAGCCCTTGTCGGTAAACCCAAGGTCATCTTTGCAGATGAGCCTACTGGTAACCTCGACAGTAAAACTGGCGAGACAATTATGCAGCTCCTAAAGACCTTGAACAAGCGGGAGAAGGTCACACTCATCTTGGTGACCCACGATAAAGGACTCGTGAAATTCGCTGACAGACACTTCACCATGAGTGACGGTGCGCTACAGTCGAGACGGTCGCAATAGGTGTAGGATCCGCTGGCAGTGGATGAAAATTCTGGCTGCCATTCTGATACTAGGTCACCCTAGTGGATTCTATCTCAAGTCTCAATAGTGACACGGTTGCCATAAAGAAGCACACAATAAATGGCCCTGAAGGCTACATGCACCCAGCAACATGAGGAATTGCAATGAGTGCTGATGAACTACGTGATCAAGGTATCCAGCATTTTGATGACGAAGAATATCCAGAAGCTATCGAATCCCTACGCAGGGCAACGGAACTCGAACCGGACGACTTTCGCAACTGGTACTGGCTGGGTAAGACCTATAATCGCATCGAGGATTACACCCAGGCCATAGAATGCCTACGAAAAGCCGCCGACCTCGAACCCGACAGTGACCTTCACTGGCACTGGTTGGGTAGTTCTTATCACATGAATGAGGAGTATGCTCAGGCCATAGAATGCCTACGAAAAGCCATCACCCTTGACCCCAAAGCAGAACTCAACTGGGTCTGGTTGGGAATCGCTTACTGCAAAAATAAGGAGTATGCTCAGGCCATAGAATGCCTACGAAAAGCCATCACCCTCCGTCCTTCCAGAGACCGTACCTGGTACTGGCTAGGATTAACCTACTTTGAAACCAAAGAATACCTCCAAGCAATCGAAAGTCTCCTCAAAGCCACAGAACTCAACCCAGACTTTGACCTCAACTTTTACTGGTTAGGACGCGCCTATCTAGAGGGTATGGAGTTCAGTAAAGCGGTTGACGCTTTCCGTCGAGCTCTGGAAATCGACCCTGAATCCGAATCAGCGAAGACGTATCTTCGATTGGCAGAGGAAGCATTGAAGGCAAAACAGGCAGCGGACGCCTAGTGTCAACTAGTGAAGACAAGTAACTGATAAAAAAGGGTTGAAGAGGGGAGGCGCCTTGCCACCCCTCGCTCAAGACGGAGAACGTCTGGTTCTGGCTAGCTATTCACTACGAACTGGTAGTGATTAGCCGAGGTCCTCTTCCTCGATCCGGAAGGCAACCTTCACGGTAGCCCGGAAAACGGTGATTTTTCCGTCCTTGACCTTGCCCGTCATCGATTTGACATCGACACCGATTAGGTTCCGAAGCGAGGCAGAGGCGATGCTCACTGCCTTCTGGCAGGCATCCTCCCAGCTCTTGGTCGACTCGCCGATAATTTCAATAACTTTGACCACTGTCAATTTATTCACCAAGTGATGTTATGATTCTCTCCGCCTTTCTGATATTCTCAGCTTAAACTTTTCTCTTGCTACGCCTAGCCGAGTTAGACCAAGGCATAGTCTAGTAAAGGGTGCGTGTTGCAAGGGGAGAGAGGAATCTAGCTTTCGAATTTGAACGCGATTTTAACCGTTGAGCGATACTTGACGATTTTGCCATCCTTAATCGTGGCAGTCATACTCACGACATCAATGCCGACGAGGCCCCGTAGGGTTTTCGTCGCGGTCTTTACGGCGTTCTTGGCTGCGTCCTCCCAGCTCTTAGTCGACTCACCGATGATTTCAATTACTTTTATTACAGACACTTTATTTCACCAAAGAGGGGTCTTCGGTTCTCCCCCGCTAATCGGTTGGCTTCCAGCTTAAGCCTTTCCATACCTAGACGATGATTTGTAGAAAAAGGAAGAGTAGGAGGCGGACATGCGCCTCCTCCTTGGAAAGAGGGAATGATGCCCTAGCCGTGGGAGCTAGCCGAGTTTCGATTCTTCGATGCGGAAAGCCACTTTCACTGTCGTTCGGTACTGGACGATCTTGTCATCCTTGATTGACCCTGTCATGCTGACAACATCAACACCGATTAGATTCCTCAGAGACTTCCGAGCAACCTTGACGGCGTTCTGGGCGGCTTCTTCCCAAGACTTTGTGGACTCGCCGATAATCTCAATCACTTTGACAACTGTCAATATTCACACCAAGAACTGTTAGGTTATTGTAGTCATCCTTTCTGCTGGTTTTCAGCTTAAACCTTTCCTACCAGCAGCCCCGTACAGGAAAGGGGGTTTACAAATGCAAACCCAACACAAGGAGAGCGTTTTTAAAGAGAACACCATCCATCGACAAACACCTCAAAGACACACCATTATGGGAATTACGTAATTTCCGAGGTTAATCAAAATGGGTGATTTATCAGATAAGGGATTAAACTCACGTACCTCAGCCGGCACAGCTATCCGGCTTGGTCGTGACCCGAACCCGCAGAGCGGCATGTGCAGCATCTGCATCAGAGACTGCAAAGTCATGTGCACGATCAGCAAGGCTGCTTTTCGAGGCCATGAAGTTATCTACCCCGAGCCCCAAGCCTTCGGCGCATCAACCGCCTCCGGCAACAAGGACTACGGCATCGACTGGTCACACTTCCAGCTGATGGCATCACTCCAGGGAGCAGAGGGCATCGCAGCAGACTCAGACAAGGCACTCTTCACCAAAGTCGACACCAGCACTGTAGCAGGTGGCGTACTATTGAAGGTCCCCATCGTCATCCCCGGTCTCGGTTCAACAGCCGTCGCCAAGAGGAACTGGGAAGGTCTCAGCATGGGGGCATCACTAATCGGTGCAATGCAAGTCGTCGGTGAGAACGTCTGCGGCATGGACGGCAAGAGCAAGTTCACAGGCACCGGACGCAAGACGAAGGTAACCTCATCGCCTGACATGAAGTTCCGGATAGACTCCTTCCGTAAATTCTGGGACGGAAAACACGGCACTATCGTGGTCCAGACAAACGTCGAAGACCAGCGACTCGGCGTCGACGAATACGTCATCTCCAAGCTAGACGTCACTGACATCGAACGTAAATGGGGACAAGGCGCAAAAGCCATCGGCGGAGAAGTACGCCTCACAACCCTAGAGCGTGCTAAACTGCTCCACAAACGAGGTTACGTCGTCCTCCCCGACCCTACCGACCCTAAAGTCGCCGAGGCCTTCAAGGATGGCGTCTTCCAAAGCTTCGAACGTCACAGCCGCGTCGGCATGCCAGAGCATCCCGGCATGATGGAAGACTTTGACTGGCTTCGAGACCGAGGCGCCAAACGTCTCTTCCTCAAGACAGGTGCCTACCGACCCGAAGCAGTAGCCTTCACACTAAAAGTCGCATCAGACGCCAAGGTCGACATGATGACCTTCGACGGCGCAGGCGGCGGAACAGGCATGAGCCCTATCCCCCACATGTGTGATCTGTCAACTCCGACCATTTACCTGTTTGCTCAGGTGTTGAAGGGTTGTGAGATCTTGAAGAAGAAGGGTCGTCATGTGCCTGACCTAGCTATTGCTGGTGGTATGATTGCTGAATCGCAGATGGTCAAGGCTTTTGCCATGTCCAACCTTGGCGAAGGCCCGATTGTGAAAGCAATTGGTATGGCTCGTTCACCCCTTACAGCAGCCATGAAGTCAGACTACTTCGTGCAGTTGGCTAAAGAAGGTGGACTTCCGAAGAGCTTTGTCAAAGAGTATGGTGATGACCCTGAGAAGTTCTTCATCGCCACCACCGAGTTGAAGCAAAAACTTGGTGAGCGCTATGATAGCTATCCGAAGCCGGCGATTGGTGTTTACACCTACTTCCATAAGCTTCAGGTGGGTATGCAGCAGCTAATGGCGGGTATGCGTAAGTGGAAGGTAGACTTGCTTGACCGTGATGGTCTGGCGTCTCTTTCTCCGCTGGCTGAAGAGGTCACGGGTATTCCGATGCCCCACCGAGACGTTGAGGATATTCTCGAGCGGATTCTATAGCGGTTCGTTCCTATAGGCTGAGGCCCCGC
>JAEOTB010000120.1 GCA_016840065.1 Candidatus Hermodarchaeota archaeon
AAGGGAGGCAACGCGGTTGTGGCAATTCCCCGTCTCTACCAGTCTAATGACGGGAAGCCAGCTGACCCAGATATAGCGTTTGAGCGAATCAGGAAAGTGTCTTTCCACGAGCTCGGTCATGTTCTAGGACTCGACCACTGCAGTAATGAGTGTGTCATGGTCTTTTCTAATTGCCTTGATGACACGGACCAAAAACCGGATTCCTTTTGCCCAAGCTGCCAACAGAAACTCATTGCCCTGACTGGTTAGCAATATTAGCTTGTGGACACAGGTTATGTGGTTCTGCGTCTAGTCTGAAAAGGAGTCTAAATCTGTCTGCTGACTGGGCTTAACCTTGATTCGTTGGTCTGTTATGCGCTGTAGGCGTTGCCGAATATGAGGCGGCATCCTCGACGAAAGACCTAGGAGGTCCTGCATCTCCACACAATTCCTTGCAGCGAAGCCGAACCAGTGATTGTTGAAATAGCCGTAAATCCCTTCTGGGCTTTTTTCCTCCAGCTCTAGAACCTTGGGCACCCACTCGTCTAATTCTTCTTCGTTATAGAGGTAATAGTACATGAGGTTTTCTCCGTGGCCGTGCCACCGAATATAGGAGAAGGGAGCTGTCACCTCAACCCTAGGCGGCATTACAGGAGCATCGACGATGCAGTAAGCTGCCTGGTGGCGTCGCAGGATACGGAAGGTGTCAGGTTCTAGCCAGGAGCGGTGCCGGAACTCAACGGCTAACAGCCACTTCTTTGGCACAATCTCAAGGAAGGCTTCCAGCCTTTCTGGGTCAAAGTGAAGGGAGGGCGGTAGTTGGAGCAGCAGAGGACCCAGTTTGCCTGTCTCCTGGAGCGGGGACATTGCCTGCAAGAAGAACCCTAGGCGCTGGTCAGCACCCGCCTCCAGGTCGAGGCGGAGTTCGTGGGTAATCTCTTGGGGAATCTTGGCGGTGAAGACGAAGTCCTTTGAGGCGTTCCGCACAAGGGCTTCCACCATCTTCGCCCCAGGGTAGGTGTAGAAGGTTGAGTTGATTTCGGCTGTATCAAAAATGGTCTTGTAGTAATGGAAGTGGTGTTGTCTTGAGGGGTAGAAGGTGCCAACCCAATCTTTGTATTTCCATCCAGAAGTCCCGAGGCGAATCAATGTAGGATGGCTTGCTCAAGTTAGGGTTAAAATTCTTGCGGATGATTCCATAGGAAAAACGCTAATAGTATAAACTATATCTTATGATAAGGGGTTCCTGAGTAAACCCTGTGCTGTGGGGCTTTTAGATCGTAGCTAGCTCGACCCGCCACTCATTGTTGGTGTCGGGGTCTTTGACCAGGATGATTGGCATCGGATAACCGGTTTTTTCTCCTGTACGTAGATATCGCTGGAAGAAGATTTTCTTCTGACCCTTTGGTTGAGGGCGTCGTGGGTCACGACCATCAGTGACCTTATCCGCCGCCCGTTTTAGGAGCCGAGCCTTCTCTAGGAAGCTGGGCTTGTGAATCTTGTAGGTGTAGCCTTTCTCGTCGACGAGTTTGCGGCCCACGCCCCAGTAGAGTTTTGGCCGCCCCTTTTCTCGCTCTTTGTGCCATTGTGTGAAGCACTCCAGGAAGGCGGGGTAGTTGTTGTCCATTATTGCCTGGTAGAAACGTGTGGCAACTTCTTCGGGTTCTATTCCGGGTTCAAGAGGCATAGAATCAAACTCCTTAACTGGTTTGTTGTGTATCGAGAAAAAGGTTATGCCAACAATGGTCCGATTCAAATATAACCTGCTTGCGGCACCTGATTTTAACATAAAATATTAGTCTATATATTATGATTGGTAGTATGTTTCCTTCAGATACGGGTGATTATAGTAGTCGTTAGGCTAGTGTAAAACCCCTTTTTCGCCCCCCGGAGAGCTAGTTTTTTTAAGTGTGTTCTTGAAAGATTAACCTGCAGTTGTTTAACTGCAATCTCCAGATTGGGGCAGCAACGCTGTTGTTGCCCCTCTCCATCCTACTCCATCTCGATTTCTGGTGAGTGGGCGTGCTGCTCTATCCTGTGGGCTGTTCCGTCTGCAAAACCGCACTTTTTTAGGGACTAAATATCAGTGTCTTCTTGACTGAAAATGCCAGGTGACTTCTACATTCCTGAAAAAGAGCTTTGCCCGGAGCTCCGAGTGCTAATCCCTCTTGAAGATACCATTCTTTACACATCTTCGGTGAAGGTGAAACGGATTGTCAAAGGAGAGCGCTCTTCGATAAAGGGTGGGGAACTTGTGATAACTAATCGGGGTGTCGCTTTCTATTCGGATGCTGATGTATCCGCTGGTGGCATCCTATCCTTTCGAGGGGGGCCAATTAGCGAGTACGTGAGTTATGATCGGATAGTCAAAATTATCGGGAAGGGCGCAAAGGTCCACATCATGGTTGACCCGCCCCTTGATTCAGGAGAACCTCGAAGGGAATATGTACTTATTGTGGAGCCGTCTTCACCTCATGAGACTAGTGCGGGCTTCAAACGCCGTAAAGCTGGATTTAGTGCTGTCCTTGAACAGGCTTTCTATAAGTATCGGGGAGGCGAGGCTAAGCCTCGTCGGGTTCGTCGAGGCAAGCATCCGGCTACCGAGGTACGCGCTACTCCGAGAGTGAAAAGACGGCGCTACGCCTATTGTAACGAGTGTGGCTCTTACCTGGAGGACCCAGCGGAGTTCTGTGAGAACTGTGGAGCACGCCTCATCGAGAAAAGATAAGCGATAGAGTCTACCACTAGACTCCCCACTCCAGATAGAGGTCTACGGATTAGAAAATATCTGCCCTATTATAGGAAGGTGGGGCTATAGTGCGACACGCCCTCGGACGCGGTCTATTCCATACCTTGCGATATTGATGAAGGATTCCTCGACGTTACTGCCATCTTTGGCGCTGGTTTCGAGAAAGGTTGCTCCCAGCTGTAAGCCCATTCCACTTCCTTCATCGTTACTCACAACCCTTTCTTTGATAAGGTCGGTTTTATTCCCGCACACAATCTTCAGGGCGTTGGAGGCAAAGCGGTCTACCTGCCTGCTCCAAGTAGGAAGGTTTTCGAAGCTTTCCCGGTTCGTAACATCATAGACTAGGAGAGCACCAATGGCTCCCATGAAGTATCGTTCCACCAGATTACGGAAACGCTCCTGCCCGCCAGTGTCATAAACTAGTATGCCGACCCGTCTTCCGTCCACCTTAACCAGTTTACGGAAGATATCTGTGCCAATGGTGGCCTTGTATTCTTGGCTGAAGGATCCTGTCACGAATCTGCCTGTCAGGCTGGTCTTGCCTACTGCGGCGTCTCCTACGACGATTACTTTGAGGGATATGTCGGTGTCTGTTGGTTTTTGTGGTAGCGGTTCCCAGGACATGAGTAAACCTCCTATGTGAGCCATGTAAATTTTAGCTTTAATTCTTTTCTCTTTAGGAGTTAACTGTGTTTATTTATTTCCTGATGAAACATCCTGTGAATTGATTTACAGAAGGTTTAGCTAGAGGTCTAGGCGGTAAAGGTGTGAAGCATCAGCGCTGTGTATGAAGCTGAACTTGAGGCGTTTTACGATAGCCATCATCGGATGGTTCGTTATGTTGACCAGAACGAAGAGCCTATAGATGCCTTCAGCCTTGGCAACCTTCAAAAGTTGCTCCATCATCTGAGTGCCGAGTCCTCGGTTCTGAAAATCGTCTCGGACAAGGATGGAAACTTCTGCGCTTCCTGTGCCAACCTCGACGAAATACCAGCAGTCACCCACGACTTCTCTTTCTTCTCCGTTTTCTGGGTGTTCAGCGATTAGACATATCTGGGAGTCTTCTGAGCAGCCTTTGATTGAACGTAGCCATTCCCGGGCTTCCGTCCATCCAAAGCGTTTGCGGAGTGATTCCTCTGATGAGCGCTGGTAGAGGTCTCCGAGACGATCGTACTCGTCAAAGTTGAGGGGGCGGATGTGCACACAACGCCCATCCTTTAGTACAGCGTCACATTCGAATTCGGGTGGAAATAAACCACACATTCTTACAGCGCTCCAAGTCAGGGTTCTAATTTGATGGTTACCTATTACCTGTTACCTATTAAACCCTTAATAATTAATTTCAAGGACAGATGATGTGACCTTGTTTATTGTCTGAGGTTCGCCATTGAGGTGCAAGCTGCATGATTCCATTCACCCGTTCTGGTGTGGTCAGGATCTGTTAGTTGGTATTATCTGGAGATTGGAAGTTTTCCTTGCTCAAGTTGTTCTACAAGTTGGATTAGTTCTTCCTCTGCCCTCTCCATGATGGCTTTACCCTTTTCCGCCGTTGCGCTTTGGGGTTCGCCATAGATTCCCCGGGGCAGTAGTTCTTCTCTTCGTGAAGCTGATACAATCCTAAAACTAGTACGGACACGTGCATCTTTTGCAGCCTTCATATCTACCAGGTCCGGACGCACTGCCAGCACCTCTGAGGTTTCGTCCTCGCCAGCATGACCATCAGGTGTTTCTAGGATTTCCGCCCTCACACTTTTTGCTAGGTCATCCCACCAGTTGACAATGATGACTGCACCGTCATGTCCTTCAGTCGCTTCTTCTGCTGCCTGGCGGAGGAGTGTCGAATTCCCACCGTGCCCATTGAGAGCAACAATGAACTTGAAGCCTTGACGGAAAACCGCTTTCATTACATCCCGGTAGACCATCAGAAGGGTTTCAGGTCGAAGGGAGACTGTACCTTTGAAGACATCAAAAGACCAGCTCTCCCCAAAGGGAATCGGTGGGAGCACCATAGCCTTCGTCCTTTGGGCCACCTTTTCCGCTAGGAAGGAGGGTAGAATCATGTCGGTGCCCAGAGGTAAATGGTTGCCATGAGCCTCGATTGAACATGTGACCATCACGGCGACCTTGGTTTCCCTAGCTTCTCTTTCAAAGCTGGCTTGGGTCAGCTCGGACCATCGTGGCATAATATTATCCAACCTTCTTGGGGTTGATGTGGGTGCCGACTTGGCAGCTATAAAAACCACTGCTAAATCGAGAACCTACACATCGAATGAGTGAGGGTTAGTTCCTTTTTCAGTTAATGGTTGGCTGAGTTTACTATTCTTCGTCCTCTTCGTCGAGAGCTTCCTCGTCTTCATCCTCGAGGTCTTCTTTCTCGATACCTAGTTTCCCTAGTAGTTCTTCTAGTTCTTCCTCGCTCAGTTCATCGATGGGTTTTCCAGCTTCCCGCTCGATGACGATGACATGTCTACGGTGTAGACGCCAAGAAGCCCCGGCGACTGGTGCAAAAAGCCAGTATGCGCCGCGCCTAACTCTTCTGAAGTGTCGGCGTACGCGTCTACGAGTTCGGCGCCTGACCCGGCGGCGTACTCTTCGTCTTACTCTTGGTCTTGGACACAAGTTATTGAACCTCCCCTTGAAGGGGGTTAGTATAATATTCTACGGATTACTCATTTAATCTTATGGGGGGCTAGCTGGTAGGTTATCCGTATCCGTTCCTTGCCCTTGCTCTTCCTCTTGGTTATCTTTAGTTGAACCAATTCGCTGGTGGAGTGGACGTGGGTCCCAGCGCAGGGATAAGCGTCGAATTTACCTATTCTTACCATTCTTAGACGCTTGATGGAGGAGGGAAGTCGTGAGAGGTCAGAGCGGTCTGCTCCCATCTCCTTCTCCAGTTCTTCACGGTCAACAACAGTGATCGTGACTGGGTGGTCCTCCTCGATAAGGCGGTTGGCTTCTGCCTCTATGGCGGGGAGCTCTTCTGACTGGAACGTGGCTGGTGCAAAGTCGATGTGGGAGGCTTCAGCGTGTATCTGGTTCCCAGCGGTCCTAGCCCCGTATTTGTCGAAGATTATTCTGCTAAGGAGGTGTTGGGCGGTGTGCATCCGCATATGGTCGTAGCGCCTGACCCAGTCTAGTCTTAGGGTTACCTCTTCGCCCTCTGAGGGGAGAGGTCCTTCTAGGTAGTGGTAGACGTGGTTGCCCTGTTTTGCCACATGTATCACCATTGAGGACCCTAACGCGGAGTCGATTCTGCCCTTATCACTTGATTGCCCTCCTCCCTCGGGGTAGAATATAGTCCCATCGAGAATGACACTATTACGAGCCTTATTTGCTTCTAGGACGGTTACCTCAGCTTCTTTCAGATAACTGTCTTCTAGATAGATTAGCTCTGTTTTTGTCATACCTTTTCGCTCCATTTCCCGAATTTTATGAATTTTCTGCTGGTTGTTTTTTCTGGTTTTATTAGGACTATTCGAACGGCCTTCATTTCCTGCTGAGGTTTCCGGGCGGGCTTGTTGATATAGGCACCGAACTCCTCTGGGACGCGGTACTTGTTGATAAGGGCTTGAAGGTAGGGAATTTTCTCTGCGTTGTCTTTCAGGATTTCCGCCTTTCCGAAGATAAGTACAGATTTGTACATGGAACCATCAGAGAGTGATTCATCTACCTCAAAGCAGACCTTTGGATTTGCACGGAGAGCTTCCATTTTCTGGCCAGCGCTGCAGACATGAATGGCAATTTGCCCATTTACCCAGGCATACCCGACTGGGATGATGTAGGGTTCACCGTTGTGAACAACTCCGAGGCGACCCGTACGAGCACATGTGAGGAACTGGTCAATTTCTTCTTGTGCCATTTCTTTGTGAGGAGACATACCAAATATAACCTCCATCTGATAGGAACAGCACCTATTCCCTTAAGATTAATGTTTGGCTGGTTCGTAAGGAATCACTTACCATCTGAATATTAGGAAATCCAGAGAAACCGGATAGCCACTTCCCTAAAGATAAAATATCAGAACTCCCTTCAAACACCATATCTAGGTGGATTACTTGAATCAATCTGACAAACCTCTTACGAGGGGAGCTACCGTTTACTGCACCAGATGTGGGAAGGCCCTCCCCAGCGAACAGGAATGGTGCAGGAATTGTGGAGCTATCCAGGTGCGGTGCATGGTATGCAAGGGGGCTGTCAGATCAGCGGACGACTCGACCAAGTGCCCCCACTGCAAAGGCGTTGCGCACCGAGTCGATTTTCTGGAATGGCTTAAGGTCAAGGGGACATGCCCCCGCTGCAAGAAGAACCTGCAGAAGAAGGATTTATCCTAGCTTACCTGATTCTTTGGCACATCACTCATGTGGGAACCCTGGCTGAAAGCAGGAGGATTATTCCTAGTATTCCAGATGGAATCATCATTATGCTTCCAATCATTGTAAGGAAAGATGAACACCAGAAACTGCCAGTGATAATGAAGAGAACTCCTGTCGCTATCCCCAATCCCTCATTGCCCATTTGAGTGCGGTTTGTAATCATGGAGCACCCCCAGAGGATAATCATGACACCTGTGAGGATGTAACCCACATAGGCCATTATGTAATATAGTGTATAGAGGGAGTAGTAGATGTAGTAGGGAGCACCATAGAGAAATGAGTAGAGGATTCCGGGTATGAGCTGGAACCAGATAAAGACCAGGGAGATAATGCAGGTTGCCAAAGCCAAGGTTGAACCATAATTTCTACGCAGACCATAGAACCCGAAAGCAGACATTACTCCCCCCACGCAGAAGATGATGATTGGTATGAGAAATACAAGCGCTGCAGATGCACCGATAATCCAGAGAAAGATATAGATATATTCGAATACCCACATCAGGGTGGCGGCAACCATCAGTATAATGAGCCCTATTGCTCCGATGATGAAGTAGGTCCTGCTAGGTTTTCCGGTTGGAGCCGCAGTAGGACCTAGGCGCTCACTGGGATATGCTACACGCTCCGCAGGGGCTGCCCTGCCTTCTTCTATACATTTCTTGCAGTGGCTTCTACCAGTGATCTTGATTTCGCAGTCCCTGCACAAACCGATTCCGCAGGAGACGCATACAGCAATGGCATCTCTTTTCGAGTGTTTAGCACATTTCAAGATATTTCCCTCGGGGAACCATTCTTACTATATCCTAGCCTTTGTGGCATTTAAGTCTTCGATGTCACTCTTTTATTGATTCAAGGGCTACACCAGTTATTCATGAACTTGTGGTGCTGGGTGTTTCTTCTTGTGTTCTTTCTAACCCGTATTTCGTCGAAACTAGTATCACTATGCTTATGATGCATCCCAGGACAAGGAAAAGGGAGGCTACTCCTAAGAGGAGAACCATAACTCCCCTGAACCAGATGGCAAACTCTATTGGTCCAGGTGCGATGATAAAATCACTGGCAAGGCCTGTGATACTGGAGAAGAAGAACATGAGGGCTGAGATACTTAGCAAGATTTTCGTAGTACGGGTTAGCCATTCATTAATATCGAAAAGACTTACTTCTCCAATTGCAGAAGACCAAAGCTCAAGGACTACTCCAAAGGCTGCGATGCCAATATCTCTGATGACAAGGTGAATAAAACTCACATTCATTCCGAGTAGGATTTCACCCAGCATCAGCCACCAACTGAGTATCAAAGTACCAAAGAAGGCCACTAAGCTACTTCTTAACCCGTAGTTCCACCAGTAGCCAAAGAACCCGATTCCAGCGATAACACATGTAACAAGAAGATATGCCGAACAGAAGATGTTGGTTGACTGGTAACCACCTAACCAGAACGAAACAAATTGAAAGTACGTGTAGATGCTTAAGGCAAGCACAAGGAATATCATACCTATTGCAGCTATGATGAAGAAGAGACGGAAAGGCCTCCTTGTCGATCGGGGAACCCTTACTTGGCGCGGAGCCCTAATCCTACGTGGCGGCCTTGTACGTGGGAGAGGACCGGGGGGAAGGGGAGGACTTGGTTGCATCTTTCCTCCTTCGAGGCAGGATTTACAGTAGGTGATACCCTGCACTGCGATTCGACATTCTTTACAGACACCAGACCCGCAGCTAACACATGCACCTATTGCTTCTTTTCTATGATGCTTAGCACATTTCAACCAATCACCTCAACAATCAGGTAATATCTTACTCCTCATCTACTCCTCAGTAGACGAATTCTTCTGGAATCCTTGAGGTCGCCAGAGAAATCATCCAGAGGATGCCAGCGGGGATGAGCAGAATTGAGCCGACTGGGTAGAGAAAGATGGAACACCAGAAGCTTCCAGCGATGATGAAGATGATACCTGAAGCGATGGGGAGCCCGGCTTTCCCAGTATATTTACGAACGACGATCAGTGCGCAACCCCAGAGTATGAACAACACTCCGATTAGCGCAGACCCAACGATGTACAGTGCTATGTAGTGAAGGTAGAGTGGACCTGGCATCCAGTATGTGTAGTAGTATGTAGTGTAGGGAACGAAGACCAACCCAGTGGTTAAGAGAAGCTTGGATATCAGAAGGAACCAGGGGAAGATAAGGGAGATGATGAAGGTTGCCAGGCTCATTGTTGAGCCATAGTTTCTCCTGTAGCCATAGAATGCAATCGAGGCTACAACTATTGACGAGCACACCAGAATTAATGAAATCATGTAGACAGGGGTTGGGATTGGTGGTATGAGAAACCAAGGGGTGAAGAACCCTGTGGTGTCATTAATCCAGTTCACCATCCCGACGGACATGAGTAATAGCATCCCGATGAAACCCATGATGAAGAAACCCCTTGTCGGTGGTCCAACTGGTTTTGGCTCAGGGGACACGCTTCGTATCGTGGGGGCGTATACATCATGTGTTCTTGTAGGAGTTGCGCGTGGTTCAAAGGCTCTTCCAGCCTCAACGCATGCTTTGCAGTGGGTTCTGCCCATAACGTTGATCTCACAATCCCGGCAAACACCGATACCGCAAGAAACGCAAACTCCCACCGCGTCTGAAGTGGTATGTTTAGCACATTTCAAGAAACATTCCTCCAATTGATCTGGACTCAATACTCTCACCGTACTTTTTAAGTGAATTGGATTCGGACTATCCCCCGACGAGAAGTTGTATAACTTGATAGTTAGAAAAGAAGTTACAAATTTTATAAACAAACCTAGCTATTCTTTCTGAGTGATAAAATGATTCGTGATGACTGGGGACCAGATAAGGACAATGATGGAGTTGGTCTAAGGTCGCCAGAGACCATTGTCAGACCTAGCGACAAATGTGAAATCTGTCGCCAGCGAAATGCAGTCACGCGATGCTTCTATTGTAAGAGTCAGCTCTGTGATTCGTGCATCCGTTGGGATGTTAGCTGGGGGGACCGGCGTCCCACCTGCGGCAATTGCATAATTCCTTAATAGTAAAACTCTCCATTCTAGGAAGAAGGGTGTTGGGGAAGAGGGTATCACCGCTAAAAATTAGCTAGGCTATTGAGACACCATTGACAATAACAAATATAGATGATAGATATGAAGAGTATATTGGAAATCCGGCTATTCGGGTGGGAAGATGAAAATCAATTGGCCCAAAGCATGCGTAGCATGTGGTATTAGTAAAGACAGGTCTCCGCTCACGCCACACTATTATCCCTTCAAACATTCGCAACAGATTGGTGGAGGTCCCTCCCTCTATCTATGCCCCTCTTGCCATTCAAAGGCTAGAAAACGATACATCATCGGTTCTTTGTTCTTTATTCTTAACACAGTTTTTGCAATACCTGTTACAGTTTTTTTCTACTGGGCAACCATTGGCTTGATGAATGTACTCGGAGCATATCTTAGTGAACTAGAAGCCTCGCACTTATTAACATCCTCTCTAAATCAACAGGTCCTGATAAGTAACGGGTTGTTTCTAGGATTCTCACTCTATGCTCTCCTCTTTCTGAGTCTGGGGATCTTATGGATTGTTTTCAAGCGCCATTTGTCAAAGCAATTCCTAAAAATCGAAGTGGGTAAACTTGAAAAGGAGCTAGCTGATTTAAAGCCAGTAAAAGAAGGTTCATTCTTTACGAAGTTTCAATCCAAGGTTCGCTTATATGGCGAACTCTTTCGAGAAGCTAATCCGTGGTTGGGGCTACCATAAGAACCTGAAGATTAGACGCTTCTCCTTGCAGTGTTCTTATTATCCTTTGGATTAAATTGTGGCATACCTAGGGGTTGTCCTTTTGATGATTCTATTTCGTCACCCTTTTGTGGAAACCCATATTTCGCAACTACTCGGTAGTGAGCTATATCACTCCTAGGCATTTCGATGACCACCCCAGCGGCGGGGTCAGCATCCTTGAAGTCTTCCCAGTTATTTTTCAGGTAAATCCCAGCGGCGAGTGTTCCGGCGGCGTGGGCTCCGAATACTAAGAAAAAGTAAGCGCCAGATGTACGGTAGTTGGGAACCCTCAGTATCATACTGTACTGCCAGTCACCTGAGGAATCATAGAGAAGACCCTTTCTCTTGTCAAGGATACCAGTTCGAGCGGGGTGGTCAGCTGTTTCTTTCTGGTCGATGAAATCAAGGTGGGGCTGCTTTACAAGTTCCAGTACACTCCGTGCCCGAAGATTGACTAATGGAGACCCTATCATTATCACCGTTTTTCCTGTGATTTCTAGGCTCCTATCGTTATCCAGTGTGAAGTTTACAGGTGTGGGAAAGAATTCAGCAAGGATGGAGGCTACATGGGCTGTAGCGTCTAGGTCATCGAAGGCTACCGTGTCGTCGGGACCATAGAATGCTTCAGTCGTCGCGTCAAAGCCTATCTTTTCAAAACGAGTATCATCTCTGGAGGCTTCTTTCACTTTCCAGAGTGGTAGTGAGAAGATTATGTTCTCGGGGTTCTCGGCGATTTGTCCAAAGACCTTGCGGAAGGTTCTGAACTTGAGTTGTTTTCGGATTTTGTTGATGAACCAGCCTAGAAAGAAAGTGAGTATGGGAAAGATGATTATCTCTATCATAGCAATGAAGACAGTGGTCGGATCTATTGGCCCGCCATTCTGTAACGCTACACTATGCATTGTTGTCACGCACACAATTCTCTAAATGCTCATTTCCTTCGGAGCTGGATGAACAAGTCACCTAACGGTAATACTGGGCTGTCAGGGTCCTTGTGAATAGAATATATTGCGCATTTTTCCACCCGGAAGAAAGGCTGGATTATCTTGGAAATCGTGGGTGGTGGGGCTTCCAACCATAAGGGAAGTTTGATCTTTAGGGGATTGGGGAATTCTGGGATAAAGAAGGAGCGAACTGGTAATAGTCCTGGTTCTGGTGTTTTAGCTGCTTGGTTGAATTCTTCTAGTGTTAAGTAGCGACGGAAGCCTTGGTCACTTGGAGATTTCTCCATGGCGACAAGGTGAGTGAAGTCCTCCTTTCCTGACCACGCCCCTACTTGGGGGTTTTCCTTGAATGCTGAACCGATTACTGGTATTGCGAGTCCACATCGTCCGTTCTTGTCAAGGATTCGGTGAAAACCTTTGATGATTCGAAGAGTCTGCTTCTCTGAGACATGACCAAGTACCTGTGAGCAAAGAACTACATCAGCCTTGAGCTGTTCTGGTGCATTCTCAAGGATTTCAATTCCACCGCAGGTGACATAGCTTCTGAGGAACTGCAAACGGTATTCTGCGACTTGTTCGGCCCACTTTGCCCTCTTACAATCGGGATCTAAACCTATGAGTAGGTTCCTTCGTTGCTTGGGACCGTCGAAGAGAAAGAAATGTGCACCAGTTCCGCAACCGAAATCAATGGCAACCTGCCAAGGATCTTCCAGCATCTTGCCAATCAGTGATTGCTCCAGTTTGTGCTTGTTAGGGTCTTGTTGCTGGAGCCGTATGTTTGTAGATTCGTCGCTCACAGGATATTCGTAGGGTGTCTTTCCCCTTCTGTCGTTTGATTCTAGCAGACTTAGATATTTCAGCCACTTACTAGGCAATGCTCAACACAATTTATCCTTCAGGGCTGAGAACAAAGGTGTTTTGGTCTCTTGACGAGGAATAATGAAAAACGGAAAGACTATATCATAAGTTCCTCCTAATTCTTGGTCATGAAACCTGAAGGATATCCTGGTGGTTCACCCTTCCCTCCAGGAAAGGAACCAAAGCTAGCAGGTGTAATCAAAATCCTTGTCGCTGCTGGGGGCGAAATTGAATGGACTCAAGTCAGCATGACACCTACAGATCCATTAACTAGTCAGCCAATCCAGGTCTCCTGTAAGGGCTGTGAATTTGGAATGATTGGCCCCGAGGC
>JAEOTB010000098.1 GCA_016840065.1 Candidatus Hermodarchaeota archaeon
ACAGACCGACTGTTTGTTATGAAGTGAACAGACGCGTTAAGGTGCTCAAGACGAGTCTGGAACATCTGGGCAATCATAGCACTTCTGCCACTACCCACAATGAAGACGTGGCGTTTTTCCCTTATTGACTTCTCGATTGTTTCAGCGAATCGAAGCACGGGCTCGGGATTTTTCCTGAGATGTTCTATATTCTTATCTATGTTATCTGTTATGAGTTGCATTGCCCTGATGAAGGTGCAATCTTTCGGAGGATTTTCTCCGTTCTGTTCTGTGCCAGAAGACTTTTGCCTAGCAGGCATTTGAGCGACCACCCAGGTGGCTAAAAAGTAAATCCTTATACTTAAAGATTTGTCAAAAAACTACAGGGCTATCCCTAAAGAGTATTAAGGCTTTACAATACCGAAGAACTTGAGCAGGTATCACATAATGGCTTCAAAAGTTTCGCCGCAGAAATCAACTTCAGTACTTCATTGTCTTGTTCCCCATGTGGCCTCTCAAATTGAACCTGGAAGCCTAATTACCATAATGCATGTTGCCAATAGTTTCTACCTTCGCTTTCTACACGATCTTATCGTTCACTTGGCAGTAAATGAGTATCATGTTCATGTGCTGGATTTCTACCGGAATATCAAATCCTTGTATCTGCAACACGCGTTACGCCGCAAGGGGCGTTCGGAGAATCTGAAACGTATTCAGCTAAGAATAGTCCTTAGTGGTGAGCACGCGCTAAACGTATATCGGAGGCTTCATCAAGAAACCAAATCACAGGATACACTTAACGCAGTATTTCTTGTGAATCCTTCAAAGCTCTTTGGCCGCCTCAGGGGAAGTGTAAAACAGGCTGCTTCAACCCTCCAATTCCAATACGAAATAATTGAGGTGCTTGCCAGCGAAGGCTATGCAATTGTGGTTACAGATGCAGGAGGTCGAGAATACCATCGTACTGAAAGTCTAGTACCTGCCCAGCTAGCCCAACCCTCCAAGCTCATCCTCCAATTTCTCCCTCAGCGGATTCAGATCTCAAAGTCAACAGGGGATTTGAGATGAAATGATTAGCGGTTGATTTATGTTCACGAACAGGTTCCTTTAATGTGATTGATATGCCTTATCGAGTGGTTATTAACGACTCATGGGTTCTGATTCGCGCTGGGCACTCCAGCACTAGTTTCTCAGGTTTTCTTTCGGATTTAGTGAGTTCTTTGCCAGTACCTCCAGCAGCACAGTCAAAGGCTGAAAATGGGTTAGAATTAGTGACCCGTCTTGCATCATCTGAAGGGTTAGATGAGCTAGGTATTCCCGAATTTGCCAAGCCCTTCGCAAACGGGATTTTAGATGGCCTACAAGAGACTCTACAAAGGGAAGTAACGGAATCAATAAGGCAGAGTACAGAAACCACTCAAACTCGCCAAAAGGAAAAGTTAGATCAGGTTGAGCAGCGTACCCAAAGAGCTGCAGAACAGGTAGCCCGTATTGAGAAAGCGATGGCGCAAAGAAGGGGAGAGCTTGGAGAAAAAACTGCCTTACTTGAAGAGCGTATGGCGAAGTTAAGTGAAAGGATAGATCAAAAAATAAGTCGTAGGCTCTTTGGGAGAAAACTCTTCGATTTGAGCAGTGCTCTTTACAAGGTAGCTCAAGAGCGCGGTATTGAGAATGCTGGAATCCTCCATCTCATTCGGATGCTTCCCGAGTTTGATGCGTTATTGTACTTCTTGAATGTCAGAAAATTCTATCGTGATCATACTGCACACCAGCTTCGCGTCGCGGTCTTGGGAGACTATCTGCTTGACTTGAAATCGCAAGCTGGCGAGTTAGAAGGAATAGTTAGGGATCAGCTAGACATCTCAAAGGAAGAGGTGAGAAAGGCTTGGTGGTTTACGGGGCTTCTTCACGATGTTGGCTACCCTCTTGAGAAGCTGTATCAGTCTTTGAATTGGTCACTTGTTAATGAGCTGCTTCGGTGTTATCCTTCGCTAGGTATTAAGGTTACACCAATGCATATCGACCTTGCTAGTAATGAACTAGAGAACAGACAATACCTTTCAATTCTAGGTGAAGGCTTACCAAAACGTTGGCAACAACTAATCAAAGGTGGATTAGGCGTCCCAGGAGCCACTGACGCTACAGCTGTATTCAAGTCAAGTGCCCACCGAGAGGAGTACAAGCCAAGTGGTACCAAGATGGATCATGGTGTTGTGGCTGCGGTTAGTTTACTCCGGACGCTGGGTACACCTGAGCGTCTAAGAAAACGATTACCTGAAGACCGTCCACTTATTGAGGCATCCCGTGCGATTGCTCTTCACAACTTTGCTAGCAAACTCGGTTCTGTTACCTTCGAAGAACATCCTTTTGTTTTCCTTCTAATTATAGCAGACGAACTCCAAGAATGGTCACGACCAATACCTGCAACAGTTCAAGACAGTTATTTCACAACAAGTCTAGAAAAAGTCACTCTACTTGACTCCATCTTCTATGACCCCCCTACAGACTTGTGGGATATACCATACTCAAATACTCAAGCCAAGACCATCATCCACTTTGATTTCAAACGTCTCAGCACCGACAAGGAGAAAGCGCTCAAGGTGCTAGATTGCTCGGAGCAATTCCCAGAGTCTGAGGTGCTCCTCCAAGACATTGACAAGGAGAAACCAGAGGCTACTGAGAAATTCTCCATCCCCGTTAGAACCAAATAGTAAGGGCAAGGATTAATTGATGATGTGGCACTTTCCAGCTAGGACCCGAAGGATGAAAAGAAGAAGGGGCTAAGCCTCTCTTGCAGTTCAGCCAGGCGGAATTGGATAAGAAGTGTTGTGACAATTGAGAACAATTCCAGAACATTATCGCCGCTCTTAGCTGACGTTTCGATTAATTGGTGGAATACTTGGTTAGCGTATCGTTTTACTCCCTCTTCTCTCTTGACTGTTCGCTGTGAATCTAGATCGATTTTATTGCTAACTAGTATCAGAGGTATCTGTTCTGTGGTGGGAACTACTCGTTGAAAGGCCTGTAGCCACCCATCCACGTTAACAAAGGATTCCCGATCAGTAACAGAATAAACCACAACTGCAGCGTCACTACCTAGGAAGTAAAGCTTGCGTACCGAGTCGAAGCGCGGTTGCCCTGCTAAATCCCATATTATTAATCGGATTGTGATATCAGAAACCTCAATCTCAGCTACATTTAGTTGGCAACCAATTGTTTGAAGGTACTCCCGAGTAAAGGTCTTAGTTGTGTAGCGGGTGATTAAGCTGGTCTTCCCAACCGCTGCATCTCCTAGAAATACGATTTTGAATGTGTGTTCGTTCTCGTTCAATACAACACCTTCAAACTTGACAATATCCTAATCCCGATTCTATTTTATACTTATTGAAGAAATTCGTGTGATAATTTTTTCAAATTGCGTAGTGTACGTGCATCTAATGTTATCATACTGTTCAGTGTTCTCAACGAGATTTATGCATTGCGAATAATACAAACATTTTACAATAATATTAAGAAAAACGCAACACTTCTTAATTTCAACCGAGAAAAAAGCAATATACTTATATAAAACTACCCTCTCAATAGAGGTCAGAGGATTTGAAGCGGCAAATCCTCTCATATCCAGGAATGAAAGACATATGATCGAATTGGTTCTAATAACCAGCACGAGTAGCGGACTGCCTTTAGTTTACAGGCAGTACACTCGAGGTCACTTAACGGACGACCTTGTGCTCCTCGCTGGACTAATCTCCGCCCTGAATCAGTTCGCTCAACAGCTTAACAACGCTCTAACAATGCACAAGCTCCAACTCAACCATTCAGAAGGCAGCGAGAATACTCCACAGTACGAAGTGATATTTGATCATGGACAAAACGTAATGGTAACAGTGTTTACAAGTGTTACATCTTCCGCAGACGAAAAAAGTGTTGACCCGCTATCAATCGCACGGAAGATAAGAGAAGAATTTGAGAACTGGCACGGAGCAGGACCCCACGGGGCCCAGTTCAAGGCCTATGCTCATTTCACACAAACAATTGACCAGATTGTCGGTGCGAAACCAATAGAAGACCTAGAAATTGACCCACTCTTCCAGAAACTACTCGAAGGCAAAGTACGACCTGAGACACTCGTTGACAAAGTAATCCAACAATTCGTCGAAGCATATCCTGGAAATGTTCGACCGGACTCTGATATAGAGAAACCGGTTGCCGCTGATTGAATAAAATGGTGTGTTGGAAGAAATGTCAAAAGCAACTAAGATTACCGCGATTCTGCGGGAACTCGAACAAAATTGTGAAGTCAATGGTAGCGCCCTAGTTAGTACTAAGGGTCAGATGATGGCTGCAGCTCTACATTCCGATGTGGATGCAAAGGCAGTGTCCGCGATGACTGCGGCATTGCTCTCAATCGGTACCCGGGTCGGTACTGTCCTCAAGACCGGAGACACCAGGGGAATCTTGGTGAACGGTGAAAAGAGCATGATCGTACTTCGGCGAACCAAGAATGCAGTATTAATGGCTCTGGCACCAGCGGATGCCAAACTAGGCCTAATCGACTTCGAAGTCGACAGCGCTATCGCCAAAATAGAGGAAATCCTCTAAACAATAAAGAAGTCAAGGGAAAAAAGAAGCGGAGAAGCATCTCACTATAGGTCTTTTCTGCTTCCTTTAGCTCTTAAACAAAGGTGAAAACAAAGGGGAATGAAAGATGAAAAAACGAGAAGATGGGTCCTCCCAAAAGGGAGATACACCAAGACGAATAAAGGGTGAATCTGTATGGAGCTAAAACCTTACGACTACAAGATTTACGTGACAGGACCATTCCAATCCGGAAAAACAACCTTTGTCCACACTCTAGATCCGAATACTATCTCGGTCGAGAGACCCTTAAGCGAGCCACACCGGGGTGAAATGGGTACAACAACAACAGCCTTTGATCTTGGGCGCGTTGTATGGACATACAAGAATCCTGGTGATTTAGGTCTTCTAATGTCAGCCAAGGAATTTGAAAAAGATAAAGATCAATACGAAGGTTGGACCAGTTATCGCATCGAAGTGCGTGGTGCACCTGGTCAGCTACATTTTCGGACCATCCGGGAAGTAATGATGGTCAATGCAAACGGGGTTATGATGTTAGTTGATGCTTCTGATCCTGGGAAGATAGGGGAAGCGTGTGCGATTTTAGCAGAGACAAAGGACAAGTTGGGAACGATACCGCTAACAGTACTCGCCAACAAACAAGACCGTCAAGACGCAGCTGCCCCTGGTGCTGTCGCAGAATGGCTTGGAGTAGAATATTGTTATGGAATGACTGGAAAAGATGTTGTCTCGGCCTCGGAGGCGATGATACAGCTACTTCAAGTGGTTGTAGGTGCCAAATCACAAAGTAGTGAATCCTCATCTACTCTAGATGTAGTAGCTTATACTGCCCAAGAAGAGTAATCCCATTATTCTTTTAGAGGAAGTGATTACATGAACGAGACAGCAACAATAAGTCCACTTTCCGGTCCTATTGGAGATATGCTACTAGAGTTCGAACTCAAAGTTCCAGTATGGGGCTTGACTGTTTCCACACTCGACGGATATATTATAGCTCACCGAATCTTTTACGATAAGATGCAAACTGAAATCGAAACGGTAATTAGTTCCATGTCTGCTAGTTTGATAGCAATAAGTGAAGATTTCATTCGCTTTGTGCATGCATCGAAGAACTTCAAGCAAGTAGTCATCGACGCAGAGGATCAAAGTAAAACCCTTTCTTTCTCAGTACTCCTGAAACATCTCACACACAATGTTTTACTAACGTGTATTTTTCCGCATACTACTGAGTTAGGTCTTCTCCTCTTCGAAGTTGGTGACCTCTCCAAGAAAATTGGGGAATTAGTCGAGAAACAGCAGGGTAAGGTTCACCCTGAAAGTTTAACATGAAATGGAGGTGCAAGATATGGCATCGGATGGAATAAGCAAGGCTGAAAGGATTGATAGAATACTTACTCAGCTTATGAAAAAAGGGTACTCCTTGAATGGTTGCGTGGTTATCAATGAACGTGGCCTAGTTGTTGCCCATAAATCACAGATAGCCCTATCTGGAGTAATGCTTGCGGCTATGGTAGCCTTGGCTTCGAAAACGGCTTTCCGTATAAACGAAAACCTCTCCCTTGGTGAGTTCGAAGCGGTTTCAATAACATCTAGTGATGGTTTCCTTTCAGTGTGTGACTTCCCAGTAGGGGATAAGGTCTTCCGAATTGGCGCTATCACAGCTTCACGATTCAAGCGCAGTTACTTCCGGAAACGGAAGCTTCAACCCTCCATGCTTGAAAAGGATCTCAGCGAAGCTGCTCAACAGATAAGTGAAGTTCTCAAATCCTAGAAATGAAAGAGGTGAAGGAAATTGAGTGCGCGTGTTAGGAAATTAGAATCAGTCTTGAAGAAATTATTGGAAGCCAGTGAGATAGAAAGTTCTGCAGTGGTCAGCACTAAAGGCCGGATAATTGCTGCCTCCCTAGGGAAGGGTGTAGATAAAAGTTCAGTATCAAGCATGGCAGCTGCAATGCTCTCGATTGGAGAACGCGTCGGTAGTGTACTGGGCACAGGAAAAACCCAATCTCTGTCGATTGACTGTTCGAAAGGAGTAGTGCTACTTAGGGCTATGCCCGAGGCCGTTCTTATCTCCACTGCTCCTTCAGACGCAAAACTAGGTCTTATTGACCATGAGTTAACTCAAGCTGTTCAAGAAATCAGACAAATAGTCTAGCTTAGCAGTTCCCCCTGGCAATAGATGAGTAGTTGGGAAACAAAACTCTACGTCTGCAACCGTAGTCTTTTTGCTTTTGTAGCTGGTTTGTTACTGTTGCAGACAACCTTTGTATAACATCAGTTCCTGATTTGCTCTCGTTTTAGGAACACCCATTGGCTTGATTATAGACTAGGTTGATGAATAGATTTAAGCTAAAGTTATTCATTGCCAAGAAGGAAGGCAAGGTAAAAGATTGGAGTCTATCTTAAATGACAGTGATGGTTGATGACGCAGGTTGGGGTGATCCCGTTGGTGGTGTAATCCTTGGGATCTTTCGGGTTGAAACCAAGGAATACATATCTAAGGAAATAGAGGTCACCCATTTTCAGTCACCCAACTTCACTAAACGAACTTATCTTGAGAGAGGGCTAGAACTTGTTTTACAAGGATTTCGGTGCCTTTCTGTCCAGAAGGATGAACCCATTCATGTTTGTAGGGGTGTAGTTTTAGATAGAGTCCGAGAGGGATTGACTGAGTTAGGTTATGAAGTGATTCCTACAAAGATTGAAGGGCAGCTTCAGGAACTTGTGGAAGCAAGTCTCGTCGAATCACTTGCGCGTTTAGGACTCCCCAATATTCCTCTGGTGAGCGGTAAGGAACGCTTCTTTCGCCAATTGGAGTGGCTTCAAGAGAACCTTCGACAGCGTGAACGCTTTGCCAAGACTGGATGGAAAAACTGGTCCACAAAGCTGCGCTACTGGAAGCCAAAGTGGCGTCAGAGACAACGAGGACCCACATCACCACCTGTTATTATCAAACTAGGTGGTAGTGTAATAACTGATAAAACAAAACCCTCTACAGCCCGTTTAGACACAATTGAAATGCTTGTTAGGGAAATCGCAGCCGTGAAATCACACCCAATAATACTGGTTCACGGGGGTGGATCCTTTGGGCACTTTCTAGCTGAGAAATACGAACTACACCACGGTGGGCATTCCAAGACAAAGAAGCTTGGTGTTACACAAACCTTCTATGAGATGGCAGAATTGGGGCAGATTATTCTCTCTGCATTCCAGAAAGTGAAACGTCCAGCTGTATCAATTCATTCATCGTCGATAATCGTATCACTCAAAGGTAGA
>JAEOTB010000014.1 GCA_016840065.1 Candidatus Hermodarchaeota archaeon
GATACCTGTTGAACGGAGATTATTCTGAACGGATGAACGTGTAGCTAGAACTACAACACCTGTTATGAGCCCAAGAATACCGATAACCGCGACGATTATGAATCTTCTCAAGGCTTGTAGATAATAAGTGTGAGCCAAAGGTTGCCACATGGCTAACATTTGATAGAATTGGACATCCCACCACATGCCAGATGCGTAGTTGGCACAGCCCAGGGCGCAAAGTAAACAGATAATTCCTGAGGCTAGAGCAAGCCCCTTTATTGATGAAAGTCTACTCAAACATATTCCCTCAAATTGTCAGTTACTCAATCGGAGTTCTCCATTTCTTCGCCTAAAAGTGTTGCCAATCAAGACCCACTCATCCCGTCTTAGAGGAGCCGCAGTTCACGCAGAATCGGTCATCAGGTTCCATTTGACTACCACAGGAGGGACAGAATGAATCACCTTGAACTTGTGGAGAGTCTTCCTCTCTTATCGTGGACCGTGTTCTTGGGACACGACCTGGGGTGGGAGGTCCCTGGGGTTCCCAGCGCCTCTTTCGTCGACTTGGATCAGATATTCGGCGACGAAGGCGTTTACGTCGGCTACTGTGTTCGATTAATGCGAAGATTCCAGCGATTAGCATTAGCAAAGCTGCCAGAGGAAGCATGGAAAATATATTGCAAATGGTACTAAATATTATCAAAGTAATCCCTACTCCGAGAGGATTACCCCGAACTAAGGACCCCATTACCAAGGTAATTACCGAGAGTATAATTCCAAAGACTGAAAAAAAGGGACGTGTTAAGGGACCAAGGAGGTAAGATAAACCAAGAAAGGGAGAGTAAAAAGGAAAGACCCTAAACAGTATATTTATACTCATTACTAGACCAAGAACTCCACCTAAAGTTGCAAGTAATCGGGCAGTACCATCATGACTCAGATTATTTCCCTCCCGATATTCCTACTGCACCAGAAATAAAAACCTTTACAAGAATTCCTTTAGCTTGACCGCCACTCACATGAATTATCTTCGAGCCACATTAGAAAAAAAGAGGTGCTTCCTTCACACAGATTCTGGTTATGGGAAGCACCTTTTGAATGCAATTATAGAGCTTTAGTTACGCAGATTTCTGCCCAGCTTGCTTAGAAGTGAGACATGCAGTAATGGACTGGTTTGCGTCGTTTGTCCCACAGCGCATTCATGGCTTGTTTTTCACTGTGGTATGCGCCAGCTGAACCGTCGACTTTGAGCTGGATGCCAAGACTACGTAGTTGCTTGAGCACTTCTTTCTGGAGCTTAGTAAGGGTCCTCTTGGGAGTTGCCTTCTCTGCGGCAATCTCTGAGGCGAATCGTGCTGTGAGTTTATCGTGGAGTTCCCGGTAGGTCTCTACGCTGTCGAAGACCTCAATGGACATCACCTTGCCTTCGCTGATGACTGCTAAGCCTACTTGGCGGTCCTGCGGCTTCAACTTGGAGAGTTCCTCTCGCATCCTGATAATGGCCCTGGCTTGAACATCGCTGTGCCGAGTGGAAGACTCACCGGCTCCAATGACCGGCTTACCACGGTAGCTCTTGGATTTCATCTCTTCTCGGTGGCGGCGGACCTTCTCCCAGACTGCGCCTTGATCAGCGGTTCTGGCTCCCAATGTGTGAGCGCGTACCTTTGGGGATGCTATACCGTAATGTTCAACGTCTGTCATTATTCCATGACCAGCGCTGATGGGGTGGACATCGTGGGTACAGCGGCAGGGGATTTCCATCTTTGATTTGGCTGGAACTAGATGGCTGCCCACAACGACACGGGATTGAGTGCCTTCAGCGTGTACGTTCATGCCTGCGATGAAGAGGACTGGCATGTCGCCCCTGTTTACAGCGATGAGGGAGTCGATGCTGCCGGAGTCCCGGAGTTCGAGTACGCCGGCTTTGAGGGCTTCGTTCACTGTGATGTAGCTTCGTTCTCGCTCTGGGTCCTTGTCGAGAATCGGGATGAAGTGGGCGTTTCCTACCTGTTGTGTATCGCCTAGCTCTAGCTCGTCAATCGCTTCTAGTAGTTCTTCTACTGCTTCTTTTGATTCGGTCATATATTTCACCTCCCTTGTTAATTGTAATTTGTAATCTAATTTCAGCAAAAGAACGCACGTATATAAACCTTTGCCGATGGGGGTAGCCCAGACTTGTGGAGGCTAAATGAGAATATCAGAAATAGCAGATACCAGCCTATGACAGGGGCTGGTAAAGCATCGTGGGAACTAATAACAAATGAACCAAACAACAGAAGAGCAATACTACTTTGCCTCCTTCTCCAACACCGTAGAGAATAGAGGCAGCCTCGACTATGATTTCGTGATTCTCGGATCAAAACCCAAGAGTACGCATCAACGTTATCTTCGAAGAGTCTATCTTCCTGCGGAACGAGGTGGTTTCGAGCAGCGCCCTGTTCTCCTCCTCAGCGACGAACAATACGTCCTTGAAACGGAATACACAGAAGAGAGGACTACTACTGGTTCGTCTTGTGAAACAGCGACTTTAACAATTACAGCACAGTGCAAGTTCTGGGTCATCGTAGAGTTTAACCGGAATGGTCATCGGCAGAGCTACAAGATGCTAGAGGCACGAGGACCCTTCCCCACACGAGACGCAGCAATCGAGGCATCAATCCTAGGGGCTTAGCATCAGCCCCTTTCCCTTTTTTTCGGACGGAGTATTGTCTCATTTTCAAGGAAATGCAAGCACTTTTCCCTTCAGCCCTCCATTATATGATGTATTCGTGTTCGCTTTAGGTGGGAGTTTGTATGCGACATCGGTTTCCTTCACTTGTGTTTATTCTCTTTGGGGTTGTTCTTCTTCTTTCAGTACTTGCTAACATTCAAGGGATTACACATCCCGTCCAAGTCCCCATAAGATACAGTTATTCGCGTAGTCAGATGCGGACGATGTCTGATTGGCCACGGATTGCCCTTATCGTTGACCCTGCTGTCGAGAGTAGCATTCCTGGTGATGTGGATGATTTCGAGAGATTGCTGAAGGCTAGGTTCTTCCAGGTCACGACCACAACGCAATCCTGGGCGTCGGCTGCAGCTCTACGCTCACACCTTCAAACACTGTACGAGTCATCCTTCGGGCTGGAGGGTGCTATTCTCCTCGGTGATCTCCCTGCTAGCATGTATTACTTGGCAGGGGATCCGATACATCTTGAAAGTGGCCTCGTTTACGAGTTCATTTCTGACCTCTATTTGATGGACCTCGATGGACAATTCACCGACGGGAATGGAGACGGGTTCTTTGACATCCATTCAGACCCTGACGGTGGAGGACCTGCAGACATAACCCCAGAAATCTGGGTTTCACGTATCGTCCCACCTGTTCCACCACCCAGCTGGCCCACCGATAGGATGGGGTTGCTAAGTGACTACTTGGATAATCTTCGCTCCTATCTTGATGGTACCTACCCCCTAACCGGGGATGGTCTCCTGTTCGTTGATAATCCTTGGAGATCTTCGGCACAAACCTATGAGAACCAGATGGCATATCTCTTTGACCCGTCAGATATCACGAGAATTAGTGGGATCGATGATACGACGAAAAGCCGGTGGCTACTTGAAGCAGGGCAGAGCTTCCTCTATGGGACGGTCATGGTTCATGCGGGGCTGACCTGCCACACTCAATGTTTCTACGAGCCAGATGAATACAACAAGAATTACCTTAATCATACTGAGCTGCGCCAGCACTCCATCAACATCCCCGTCCTCGATTTGTTCACCTGTAATTCCGCGAACTTCACTCACCCGGATTATGATGCCGGTTGGTACCTGTTCGGTCCTGGCCGGGTCGCCTCCGCTGTTTCGTGTACTCGGAGTGGTGGAATGCTCTACAAGACAGAATACTTCACTCAGCTCGCACGAGGGTGGGACACGGGACGTGCATTCCTTGAATGGTTCACCCTTGCTGTTGCAGGATCACTCCCGTATGCTGGTGAGTTTTGGTGGCGGGGCATGGAACTCCTCGGTGACCCTACTATGCATCTAGCCCAAGGGCTCTCAGTGAGCCAACCCTATCTCGGACCCACCAGTGAAGGTGTGAAGGTCTGGGGAGTCACCGTGGAACACCCCACTCAAGGATTCCTGACGGAGGCAAATCGGTCTGACTTCCAGCTCGTCGACGCGGACACACACCTATTCACAGGCTTGTGGGGAACTCTCAACTACACTAACAATGGCTGGGAAGCCACCATCCCATGGGATACCTTTTCTAGCTTTGGTGGAGGGAGCTATGTCGCGGTTTGCCGCTTTGAAACCGATGACGACTATGCAGGTACCAGCCCAGTCTCTGGAGCGTACACATGGCCCCCCTACTTCTTCCTTGATACCTATTGGCCTGAAATCGTCATCATCATCGGTGGTGGCGTTCTCTGCATCGCAGTCCTCATCATCGTCATGTACGTCAAACGCCACACCCTTTTCCCTCCTCACGAAATGGAACAAACCCACTGAGATGTCAGAACTGTGAGAAAGGATAGGAAGCGTTCCTTCGAAAGATAAATAACAGGTCATAGTGTGGTCAAAAGTATGTCAGTTAATCCTGAACTTCTAAAGATAGTGCTTGACTTGTTTAGAGAAGAAGGTAGAAGGTTACAGGTAACTTATATCGCCAGCCGGCTAGGCATCACAAGAAGAGAAGCCAACAGAGCCGTAACTGCACTTGTGAAACAGGGCAAGGTTCACGAGCCACTCTACAGTTTTTATGAACTGGTTGACGGTTGAATCCTATCTCGTTCCCTGAATCTAGAGGGGCGGTTCAGAATTTCTCTGCATAAGTATTTTTAGTCGTTTTCTATAGAGACAACAATGGAGATGGATTGTGTTGAAACCAGCTAATCAAGCTGTCCTACTATACTTAGCTTGCTTTTTTGTGACACTTGTTTCCTTTCTTATTGGATTTCCTTCCTCGCATTTCCCCCCGTATACTTATTTGTTTAATCTCTTCATCGTGCTATCATGGCCAAATCTTTTTGTCGCCATCTATTGTGCCTTAACAAACAGTACTACCAAACATTACGCCTTTAGAAAGGGAATCTGCTCTGGGGAGCCCGACAAACTTGGTGCCAGTGCTCATGGTTTACTTTCTGCTATGGTGATACTTCTCTTAGTATTCCTACCATATTTCTTCACGGGAGTTATTCTCTCGCCCCTTTCGATAATTGCAGCGATTCTAGCCATCGTTGGTGCAATTGTGTACGCGGATCAATAGGATGAGGAGGGCAGATATAATTAATCAGATACTGATCGTTGGGATTGAATGTCTAGTAATAGTTGGCTCTGTGAGCTAGCACCTTTGGCGTAGTTGAAACATGATTGTTTGTATACGGAAAGGAGATAGATTGAGAGTCATGGTGTGAGCGTTGGGGAATTGGAGTTCTGGTGTTAGGCTTGGTTCCTCCGCAAGTGTGGCTGCAGCAATGTTGTCGGGTTTGAAGCTGGTTTGAATCTGAGCGGTGGTCTCGGCTCCGCAGGCCTCAAAGAAGCGAAGTACCGTTGAGTCGATATTCTCCGCCTTCTTCAAAGTGCTAAGGATTAGATTTTCAGGTTCAATGGAGAGAAAGCTATGCCTACTTGGCAGGGTCTCTAGAAAACCGGGTTTATGTTGTGAGATCTGTATTGCCCGGAGTGGTGCAGCGAAGGCTTGCGCCTGACGCAGGGTCTTGTCGTCACGCCAGGAACCTTTGTGTGGGATAATGGAGTAGTGATAGGTGTGGGGGCCCAAGCATTGTGCTCCAGGTGTTGGGAGGCTGGGTCCCGCGTTGCCCCTGCGCGTTGTCAGGTCGGCGCGGGAGAGCCATCCGATGGCTCGGAGTAGTGTGATGGCGATGGTGCGTTGCTTGTTATCGAGCACCTCATATTCTGGGAGTCCTCGGCTAGCTATCATCAAGCCGGCGGACTCACTGGTGACATCTACGAAGGTTTGTTGAGGGTGGGTTGTGGAGGGGTCCTCAAACCAGCCTAGGGGCTTTCCTGGAACCGCGGGGGATTGGAAGGCATAGGTGAACAGCAGATCCATGAGTGTCGGGTATAGAGGTGTCTCCCATTCGTGTGTTACAGCCTTGATGGGGCGCTCGGTGACATGGAA
>JAEOTB010000129.1 GCA_016840065.1 Candidatus Hermodarchaeota archaeon
ATGAAGAAAAAACAGGTGGGGGTCACCAGTCATTCTGACTGGTTTAAAATCCCATTCCTTTATGCTTCCTCTGGGACAGCCGCAAATTCGTGTCCACAGTTAGGACAGGCGATCGCTCCGCAGCCCCTGGCCATTGCGCAGCCTGCGCAGCCGGTTGCTTGTGCCTTTTCGAAGACCGTTCCACAAAGAGGACATCTATAATCAGACATTTTGACATTTCTCCTTTGAGTTACTCTATTTTTGTTTCTCAAATACGTGCTTTTGAATGTTATGATATGCCTAGGATAAGAAACAGGTTGTTGGCAAGTCCGCCAACGAACAGGGCTAGACCTACAGTTGTTACGATGATGGTTATTGTGTATTTCCAACCATATTCTCGGGCAAGAACACCAATGGTGGCAATGCAGGGTACATATATGGTTGTAACGAGGGCGAAGACAAACATCTGCCTTATGGTCATGAATGCCGCTATACTCAGAGGGGAGGCAAGGATGAGTAACAATTCCACGGTCAGCTCTTTTCGCAGAATCCCATATACCAGTGCGACAGCGGTGATTGTGGGAAGCCCTAGCCACCCAGCAATCAAGGGGCTCATCGGTGCCACAATGAGGTTTAAGAGCCCAGTTTCTAGTAAGACACCAAGAACTGCGCTACCGACTATGATGAATGGTAGGGCAATGTAGATGAACTCCTTGAACCGGATCCATGTCTTCTTGAATGTAGGTTTTATCCGGGGAGTTCGGAGAGGTGGCATCTCCATGACCAGGCCGAAGGATTCACCAGGAACCGTGTGCTGAAGTAAGGCACCCAGAATGAGGATGATTGCTATTATGATACCATAAATGATGAAGGCGAGAAAGATACTCCCATAGCGAGCGACAGTACCCATTATAACTGAGAGCTGAGCTGAACAGGGAACAAGAACCACAAGGAATGCTGCAATGACCCTCTCCTTCTTTGTGGTGAGTATCCTGTTTCCCAACACTGCAGGTACATTGCAGCCCATTCCCATGAATAGTGGTATGATGGCACGTCCGTGGAGCCCTACCCGGTGCATGAGTCCGTCCAGTAGGAAGGCAACACGGGCCATGTATCCTGTATCCTCCATGATGGAGAGAATAACATAGAATGTGATCACATAGGGCAACGCGATGAAAAGCCATCCTTGTATACCCAGAACTAAGCCGTAATACAGTATGGTTTGGATAATCGGCCAGGGTATCCATGTCCCCAATATCATCAAAGCTGTGGGGTCGATGAAGGCATCCCAGAATGCACCTACGGTCTCATCGAAGATAAAGCCAACACCAAAAATAAGCAGCATCGATCCGATTAGAACGAGTGCAACTATGGGGAGCCCCCACACTTTATGGGTAAGGACAGCTGAAATACGCTCCGTTAGGGGTACCCGTTGACCCTTGCCTATTTGTACACGTTCAGCAATATAGCTAGCATAGTCGCGCCGCTTCTGCCCCAGCACCAAGACAATATCTTGACCAAACTCCTCTTCGATCTTTGTGCGTATTCTTGCCACATGGTCCATGGCCTGTTTGCCAAATTCGTGGTTACTGGCACATTGGACGCATCCGCTCTCCCCCTCGAGCATTTGTTGGGAAACAATACGTGGTGGTAGAGCCATGGGACAGAAATTGACTCCTTCTAGCTGTTTCTCCAATGAAACAAGCTTTGCCTCTATACCATCGGGGAAAAGCATCCTTCGTCGCCTGCGTCGATGGCGGCGTCCAATGGCTGCTCTTGCTGCAACCCGGAGTAATTCCCTGAGATTCTTCCCCTGAACAGCAATGGTGGGTACAACAGGAACGCCAAGCAGTCGTTCTAGGGCCTTCACGTCAATGTTTATGCCCATTTTCCGGGCTAAATCCATCTGATTGAGACACACCACAATAGGTATGTCAAACTCCAACAGTGCAATCGTCATAATGAGGTTTCGCTGAAGGTTGGTGGCATCAACCACATTGACAATCGAGTCAGGTTGTTCTTCCTGGAGATAACGTAAAGTGACCTGTTCATCCAGAGAAGTAGGGCTGATAATCGTATAGGAACCAGGTAAATCTACAATCCGCAGACGCAGCATGTCCGCTTTCCTTTTTCTCCTTCTACCACGCCCTCTCCCGGGTCCATAGGGAGATCCCGGCTGGCCTCCTCTTCGCCTAAACCTACGTCGACGTCCACGTCTTGGAGGATGTTCTGGTGCTGGATGCTCATGATATGGAGGGGTTACTTCCCCATTTTCTTGTGAAGGGCCGATGTCACTTTCCTGGAATCTCCCTGGCTTGTACACGTCATGGATTGAGAAGAAGACCGTGCCTTCAAGGATTTCCACTGTAGTCCCAGGATAATTGGATACCATTGCGCCGAGTCCGGTCCAACTGTTAAAGATTACACTCTTGCCCACGTTTGGGTTTCCTACCAGGGCAATAGTGAACTCGTCTGAACGAGGATGATGATGACGCCATCGACGGGGTCTTGGTTCTGGGTCGGGACGTGTCATCAACAATCACCTTATTCCCTGATTATTTGGATTCCTTTCTGACCTGAATCTGCTCAGCAAGGGCTCGGCTAAGGGCGAATTGCGCGGTTCTTACCTCTATCAATAGCGTATCGCCTCCAGGTGCAACCTGTATGATTCTGACATGTTCCCCGGGAAGCATTCCCATCGATGATATTATTCGTAATAGATCGGGGTTCTCGTTACTGATGCAATCAATGACTGCTTCATCTCCCGGCTCCAAATCAGCGAGTGCCTGTGTTTCTGCATGGCTTATCCTTCCTTCTCCATTGGGAATCGGATTTCCGTGAGGACAGGTAGTGGGCTCACCTAGTCGCTGAAGGACTCGGTCACACATCTCCTTGGTAAGGATGTGCTCCCATCGACAGGCCACTTCGTGGGCTTCCTCCCAACTGACCCCTAGAAGATCTACAAGTAAAAGCTCCGCAACTCGATGTCGCCGTAAGACATCCAAAGCTACATCTCGGCCCTTCTGGGTGAGGCGAACACCTTGACCCTTATGGTAAACGAGGTAATTTCTTGCAGCAAGCTTTTGGACCATCTGAGTAACGCTTGCAGGGGCTACCTTCAGGAGTTCTGCAAGTTCCCCCGTTTTCGCATATCTTTCCTTATTGATCTCTAGTAGCCGGAATACTGTTTCTAGATATTCTTCGATGCTGGCACTGGGGATTCCCTGCTTCTCTGGCTTTGGTTCTTGTTTTTGGTGGGGCTTGGGATGTGATGTCACAGAGGGGATTTAGGTGTGCCTAAATAAAAGGTTTACCTTCGGACCAATAAACAAACAAAGTACCAAAAACCTCTCATAATACACAAGGCACCGACTAGACAGCATCAAATACGATTTGGGAGAGAATTTATTAATCCTAATCTAACCTGTATATATTATCACCCACACCTTTCTAATCAGGTCAAGACTAGATAATAAGTGACGAATGGAGAAAACCATGTCTGACTTTGGTGAAGTAGAACGTCTTGAAGCTATCCTAGCACACCAGAAGGATAACGTCGCTCGAATGAGGGCAGTAATAGAACTCGGAATCACCAAAAACGTGAAAGCCGTTGAACCCCTAATCCGTGCCCTCGGGGACAAAGTGGCAAGTGTAAGATGGAGCGCCGCCATCAGTCTGGGAATGATAGGCGACCCAAGAGCCCTTGAGCCCCTCATCCTGACACTGAGCGATGAGGATGGAGTTGTCCGCGGATGCGCCGCCCTCTCCCTAGGTGAACTGAAAGACAAGCAAGCAGTATTTCCCCTAATTCTCCTCCTCAAGGACAAGTCAAATAATGTCCGGTTACGAGCAGCCGTTGCCCTGGGAATGATAGGTGATGAAAGAGCGGTAAAACCTCTCATCCATAGTCTCAAGGATGAGGACAGGGCGGTTCGTCTAAAAGCAGTCGAGGCCATCAGTAAACTTGGAACACCCGCTATCAGAGCTCTTCTTCAAGTCTTACAGGGCGGGGAGAGTCAAATCAAGAGTGAAGCAGCAGACGCCTTGAGGCGAATCGAATCTGTTGAATCAGTAGAACCTCTCATGGAGGCACTCGATGATGATGATTGGCGTACACGATGGGGAGTCGCTGGCGCTCTTCAAAAGGTGGAAAGCGAGCAAGCGATCGAACCCTTGATTCAGGCTCTAAGGGGTTCCAGCCAGAAAGTAAGACTAAGCGCAGCTGTGGCCCTTGGCAGAATAGGAGACGCTCAAGCAGTAGAGCCTCTAATAGAAGCCTTACGTGATGAAGATTGGTCTGTTAGGTGGAGAGCAACGGTAGCCTTAGGTCTCATTGGAGATTCAAGAGCGATTGAACCCCTACGTAAAACATTGGAGGACCCAGACAGTATAGTACGCAGAGAAGCTGCCACATCACTGGGTATGATTGGAGGAGACCAGGCAGCTGAGAGTCTTGTTGGAACGCTAAAGGATGAGGACAGTCGCTTCAGATTATTCGTAACAGAAGCCCTTGGAAAAATAGGTCCGACAGCAATTGATCCCCTCATCAAAGCTTTACACGATGAAAGGATTGGTGTTCGATGGCAAGCTGCTGTCATCCTAGGTAACATTGGTGCTCTTCAAGCAGTCGAGCCGCTCCAACAAGCTCTTAAGAATGAAGCAGAAAAGTCGGTTCGTCAAGCAATGAAAACTGCCCTAGAGAAGATTAGAAAGAGGCAATAGGGTTATTCTAGCTTTCGAA
>JAEOTB010000130.1 GCA_016840065.1 Candidatus Hermodarchaeota archaeon
CAATCTCAGAAATCATATTTACTCTCATCGGGGTGGTGTGAAAATAGAATGGGCTTTGAAAAAGAATACTTAACGTATCTCCGGGAGGAATTACGACGTCTTGAAACAGTAGCGCAAGAAGCGCGAAGAAAGGGGTTGGATCCAAGTCGGGAAGTGGAAGTGCGTCCAGCAGATGATGTAGCAGGTCGGGTTGAGGGGTTGATTGGACCTCCAGGGATTGCTGCCCGCATACGAGAGCTAGCTGAGGAAATGACGCCGCAGGAAATCGCCTTAAAAGTTGCTCGTGAAATCGTACATAAAGCAATTGACGGATTACAGGAACGAGAGGAGGCGTTGGATCAGGCTATCCGAACAGCATTAGCTGTCCTGACTGAGGGAATTACAGCGGGTCCCATCGAAGGTATTGCTCAGGTAAAAATAAAGAATAACTCAGATGGAACAGAGTACCTCGCGGTTTACTTCGCTGGACCAATCCGTGCAGCAGGAGGCACTGAGGCTGCACTAACTGTAATAGTTGCCGATGATGTTCGACGAGTTCTTGGGCTAGATCGGTATAAACCTTCCAGAGATATCATCGAGCGATACGTTGAGGAGGTAGGTCTTTACAAAAGAGTGAGCCACCTTCAATATCCTTCTACTTCAGAGGAAGTGAGGCTTGCCGCTCAGAATCTACCAATAGAAGTGACCGGAGAACCCTCCCTTGAAGCTGAAGTATCTGGCTATCGCGATTTGCCAGGCGTGGAGACCAATCGGGTCCGAACCGGCGCAATACTCGTCTTGAATGACAGTATCTTAGGCAAAGCCCATAAACTGGCAAAAGAATTGAAGCGATTGAAGTTACCTGGTTGGGATTGGCTTCAGAGCCGCACACCTCAGAAATCAGTAAAAACTGAAGATACTCAAACAGTCAAACCCAATGATAAATTCCTTGAAGACATCATCGCTGGGCGACCAGTCCTTGCTTACCCTTCGAGAAAGGGGGGTTTCAGGATTCGTTATGGTCGAGCTAGAAACACAGGACTTGCAGCTCTTGGTGTTCATCCTGCAACTATGGTTATTCTAGACAACTTCGTAGCCTGCGGGACACAACTTATTGTTGAACGCCCAGGAAAAGGCGGCGTCGCAATGCCAGTCGACTCTATCCACGGTCCAATTGTCAAACTATTTGATGGAAGCATCAAGCGTATAGACACTGTTGCGGAGGCAAAACAGGTCAGAAGCAGAGTAGCTCAAATCCTGTTCCTTGGTGACCTCCTTATTGCATTCGGTGAGTTCCGAGAGAACAACCACCTTCTAGTACCTGCGGGGTACTGTCCAGAATGGTGGTCACAAGAAGTCAAACAGGCACTGGTGGACGTTACTCCTCCTCAACTTGCTGAGCTAGAAAAACGGATTGCCTCGCAACGACTTACTAACCTCATTCAGGACCCGCTTTACCAACATCCCACTCCTTTACAAGCTCTAGCTATTTCATCAATCCTTTCTGTTCCTCTTCACCCTCGCTATACATATTTCTGGGAAGATATTACTCACGAACAACTGAATATCTTTCAGCAATGGGTGCAGAGTCTAAATGTAGAATACAATGAAGCTGATGTAAGTGCTCTCAGGGGAGAGATCACACCTGAAATCGAAGCAATTCTTGATGAGCTCTGCATTCAGTTCGAGAAGGAAGGAACTATCGCTATATTCCGCGAAGCTTCTCCAATATTGCATTCGATGTTTGTTGGAGATCAAAGATGTCCAATCGTCAACGTAGAAGACGAAAAGGCTGTTGCACTACCCATAATCCAGCAACACTGGCAAATCCCGATTAGATCAAAAGGAACTTTCTATGTTGGCGCGCGGATAGGGCGCCCAGAGAAGGCGAAGCGCCGAGAAATGAAAGTACCAGTCCACGGCCTGTTCCCTGTGGGACTAGCAGGTGGCGCGTCACGAGACATCCTCTTAGCAGAGAAAAAAGGGAAAATAGATATCGAAACCACGCTTCGCAAATGCCCCAAATGCGGCGAAATAGACATGTTCCTCACCTGTATGGAGTGTGGAGTCGAAACCAGCAGTGTAAGCTGGTGCCCAGTGTGTCAAGAATTCAGGAACTCACCAATCTGCACTAAATGCCAAGAAGCAACTACCTCCTACGGACCGACCACACTGAATCTGAGAAAACAACTCAGACGAGTTCGCCGCCTTGTCGGCGCAAGACTTCCACCTAAAATTAAGGGAGTAAAAGGGCTGATGAGCAAACATAAAGTCTCTGAACTCCCCGAAAAGGCTGCACTCCGGGCGCGACACGATCTATACGTGTACAAGGACGGAACTATACGCTTTGATATGACAGACGCGCCCCTCACACACTTTACACCCAAAGAAATCGACGTAACCGTCGTTAAACTTCAAGACCTCGGTTATAACTCGGACATCCACGGAAGACCCCTAACTTCTGAAGAACAAATCCTCGAACTCAAACCACAAGACATCATAGTCCCGAGAACATGCGCCAACTACCTCTACCGCATCTCCCACTTCCTAGACGACCTCCTAACAGATTTGTATCAACTCGACCCCTACTACCGTCTAAAATCTCCAGAAGACATCCTAGGACACCTGGTAATAGGGCTCGCCCCCCACACATCCGCAGGCATCATCGCTCGCGTAATTGGCTTCACACCCCTACGCGTTTGCTACGCCCACCCCTTCTGGCACGCAGCAAAACGACGCAACTGCGATGGAGACGAAGATTCGATTTTGCTGGCTTTGGATGCGTTGGTGAATTTCAGTCGTGAGTTTTTACCTGCACGACGGGGTGGTACAATGGATACCCCTTTGGTGCTTAGTGTGTCTATTACGCCTGCAGAGGTTGATGATGAGGCGCATAACATGGACGTTGGTGGTGTTTATCCTTTGGAGTTCTATGAGCGTGCCAAGGACTTTGTTGATCCTAGGGATGTTGATAATGTTCTCGATGTTGTTGAGCAGCGATTGGGTTCTGACGCTGAGAGCAGTGGTTTTCTGTACTCCCACCCCACGCATGATGCGAGTTATGGTCCTAGAGTGACGATGTACACGAAGTTAAAGTCGATGGAAGAGAAGGTCGATCATCAGTTGGCTCTGGGAAGGCGTATTGCTGCCGTTGATGAAAGGGATATGGTTATGCGGTTGCTTAATTCCCACTTTCTTCCAGATATTTTCGGGAATATCCGAGCATATACTTCCCAGAAATTCAGGTGTACAAGTTGTAATACGAAGTTTCGTCGTGTTCCTCTGGTGGGAGAGTGTACCAAGTGCGGCGGCAAGCTAGTTCTTACCGTTACCAAGGGTGGGATTACAAAATATATTGATTTGGCGAGCCGAATTGCCGAGGATTATGGGCTGCCAAAGTATTACCGTCAAAGATTGGAACTAGCTAAAGATATCATCGAGTCACTCTTTGCTCAAGAGGAAATCGATAAACAACAAACAACACTAGGAGAATTTTCGGGAAAGGAAGGTAGCTAGGGCTTCTAGCTGGTTTTTAGGAATATGCGGAGCAGATCGGAATCCCTGATTATCCCGCAGAGTTCTCCCTTTGCTGTCGTTACAGGCATCTGGTTGATATTGTGCCTTCGCATGCTCTTAACGACTTCTCCGATAGTTGCCTTCTCAAAGGTTGTGACCGCTCCTCGAATCATAATATCTGATACAATTTTATCGGGTAATTGTAATTCCTTTGTTGAAATATGGAGTACAGCTGTAGCATCCCAGGACCAATCTGTTCCCTCGCCAGCTGCGCTCATTGACGAAAGTCTTCGTTCGTTTACAATTTCTCCTAGGCTCATTATGTCACCGATTGATATCACACCCACAAGGTCTCCCTTTTCTGAAAGAACTGGTAACATATCTGCACCAGCTAGTCGCATAACAGCATACGTTGCTTTCAAAGGGGTGTTTTCCCAAACGCAGACGATTTTACGTTGCACAAAGGGTGAAATCAATTCGTTGGGATAAAGGGAGCTGATGACTCTCCGAATAACTTGGTGAATAGTTATCATTCCCCTTAGTCGCATCTTTCCATCTACTAC
>JAEOTB010000002.1 GCA_016840065.1 Candidatus Hermodarchaeota archaeon
ACCGGAGAAGGTATGGATATGCCATCGTTCGCGAGAGCCAATTGAGTGCTGATAAACGTAAAAGCCGTGGAATGTTGGGCTGCTCAAGAATCTTTTCACACAGTGTATTCAATGCAACAGCGGTTTTGATTATTAATGTTTGATCATACGGCAACCCTACAGATTGCATGAATAACAGTTCAAGCGCTGTTCCATATAGTTCTTCGAGTTGCCTACCTGCCTCATCAATAGATAACATCAGTAACTCCGCTCCTTCCTTTGAATGAGCTGGAGTGATTCCTCAAAAATGTTTCCAGGCTGTACTAGGAGTGATTTCAGTCCCTTCCTCTGAAGAAATGAAGTGGTCGCTGTATATGACCTAGTAATAATCCTCAATGGTTAAGCTCTTATCTTTCTTCCCTCCTGTTTAGTTGAGTGTGACTTGTGATGAAGGAATTATACGGATATTGTGGGTATCGCTGCCATTTGTGCGCTGCACGCTCAGACGACAAAGAAACGAGACAGCGACTCGTTGACGGGTGGCGGAAATACTTCGGTCATCAGAACTACACGGCTGAGAACGTTCGGTGTGATGGCTGTAAAGGAGGGGGTAGGCTTGCAGACAAAGAATGCCAAGCTCATCCTTGTGCCAAGGAGAAAGGGATTGAGTATTGCATGGTGTGTGATGATTTTCCCTGTGACAAAGTCAAGAAGCTCATGGGCTCTCGTATGGGTATGCTCTGCTACTGTCTCCCCCGGACCTCTTCGATTACCGAGGAGGAATACAATCTTTGTATGCGGCAATTCGATAGTATGCCCTTCATCATCGAAACCCTAGCAAAGAATGGTAAAGTACCAGCTTGGTGGACGAAACAGGAGTGAGGTGTTAGCCCTTGTGTGATTACTGTGTCCAGCATGGCCACGGAGAAAAGTGGTATCTGAGTGCTCGGAACTACTCACGAAAACTAGCAAAGAGCGAGAAGGTGAAAGCGTTCAGCGAAGCCTATTTCGGGAGTGTAGTGACGCCTAGTGAGGGGGTCCACATCGCATCTGGGGAGCCCACGGAGGAGGAGCGAAGTAAGATTGATCTTCGTTATAGCCAGTTCCTCCACCATCAGGTTGTGAGTACCGAAGAGGTTATCGCCATCCTTGAACTGGCTGGGGAACAGACGGAGGAAAGTGATCAGGCAGTTGTACTCTTACCTTGCATTTGTCGGTATCGGGCTTATGGGTCGGATCCGAGCCTCAGCTGTTACGGGCTTGCCTTTACTCCCGAGTACACCCGCAGGTTTCCCCAATTTTGCGGGGGAGACCACAAGTATGTGAGTACCGAGGAGGCGAAAGACGCTCTTGAGAAACTGATCGAGGTGGGACCTATCGTGCACGCTATGTCCGCTCTTGGTGTACCCTATTTGGGTATGTTGTGTAATTGTGAGATGCCAGTCTGTAGACCGTACCTTAACCGCTTACATTATGGCATCACATCACCCTTCTACAAGGCACATCATCGGGCTCATATCGATGCGCAGAAATGTTCGGGATGTGGCGCGTGCCAGGATGCGTGTCCTTTTGATGTTGCGAAACTCGATTCAGAGAATAAGCTTGGTGTAATCGATTCAGGGGCCTGCTTTGGCTGTGGTGTGTGTCAGCGGCACTGCCCAGAGAACGCCATATCCTTTGTTCCCGTAGATGACACTGCTCGATTCTAGTGTCCGTCTTTAGGAAAACATATTTTACGATTGACTGGGACGGGTAGTGTAATGGAACCTGTTACAAACCGTGAACTTCAGCAGCGGCTTCTTGCTGCCTTTGATGATCTTGTTTCCCTGTTAGGTGCTGTGGGTCATCCTAAGCGGCTTCGTATTCTGATTTTCTTACTCGATGAGCCACAGACTTTCAAGGGACTTCTAGCTGAAACTAGGCTCCGTAAATCGGGGCTAGCTAGTCATCTTGCCAAATTGGGGGAGAAGGGTTTGATTCAGAAGGTCAGTCATGGGATTTATGAGTTGACGGAAACGGGTCGTGGATATTTGTTGGTTCTTGCCCAGTTCTTTGGTTCTGCCGAGGATTTGGAGATGTCGTTGCAGCGGATGAGGGGTGCTAGGAGTTTTCTTGAACGAAGAGAAGATTAAATGCTCCGTTATATAGCGGAATATTCCGTTTCTGAAAGAACTTTTATATACTGGAACCCCAATACCGGCCAGGTATTGGTGAACCACATTGAAGGAAATGCATGGATATTGTGGATACCGATGTCATTTGTGCGCTGCACGCTCAGATGATAAGGAAACCCGGCAAAAACTCGTTGATGGGTGGCGGAAGTATTTCGGTCACCAGAACTACAACGCGGAAAACGTTCGTTGCGGTGGGTGCAAAGGGGATGGCAGACTGGCGGATAAGGAATGCCCAGCCCGCCCCTGTGCCATGGAGAAAGGCGTCGAGTACTGCATGCTCTGCGACGACTTTGCTTGTGACAAAATGAAGAAGCTGATGGGTAACCGATCGGGGATGCTCTGTTACCACTTTCCACGAACCGCTTCGGTCACCGAAGAAGAGTACAACATTTGTATGCGCCAATTCGATTCAATGCCTTTTATCATCAAAATCCTTGCTGAGAACGGGAAGGTTCCAGCTTGGTGGCAAAAAACGGAATGATCCCTTCACCATCGAGCATTAAGTTATGAGGTAGTAATCATGCCCGGAACAGAAACGTACCAGATTCACTCCATTGGTTACATCCATCAGGGTGATGGTGAGGTAACCCTCAAGTTGTTGAAAGCCTATGCTCCCGCCCTACGGTGTCTTGACAAGTATAGTCACGTTATGGTCTTTTGGTGGGCTAGCAAACACGATAACCCTAAATCACGGTCAATCATGCAGACCCAGCTGCCCTACGCACCTGGCACAACTGCTGGCGTCTTTGCCTGCCGTGCAGAGTATCGCCCCAATCCCATCGCAATGACAGTCTGCAAGATACTCAAAGTCGATGAAGCCAAGGGTACAGTGAAACTCGCCAAGATCGACGCCTTCGACGGTACACCCATCCTCGACCTCAAAGGATACATACCCGTCTGTGACCGTGTCAAGGATGTACGGACGCCCAGCTGGTATGATGGATGGCCTGAATGGATGCCTGATGATGGGCTCGGACTAGATTAATAGGGTGAGGGATGTAGGGAATGGGAGGTTAGACTCTTGAGTAGCAAATCTATCAAGGTTAGGTGGTGGGGACACGCTGGATTCCAGATTACAGCCAATCAACATGTCGCCTACGTTGATTTGTACATGGCGAAGAAGTACATTCAGTTAGTAGGAATACCCGAAGACAAGGCAGATCTGTTCTTGGCGACTCATCATCACGCGGATCACTTTCATCCTGCATCGTTGAAATTTGTGAAAACCAAAGATACAAAGGTTATAGCTCCTGAAAAGTGTAAATCGAAAATGACTGCAGCACTACATTCGCTTCTGCCCGGTGAATCTCTTGAACATAAAGGATTCAGCATTCAAGCAGTTCAAGCCTACAACATTACGCGTATGCGCTCCCCAGGAAACCCCTATCACCCGAAAGGACTCGGTGTAGGCTACCTCATTACAGTTAACGGAAAAACTATCTACCACGCAGGCGATACTGACCTCATCCCTGAGATGAAAGACCTCGAGCAAATCGACCTCGCGCTGCTGCCTACAGGTGGTACTTACACAATGGATAATCAGGAGGCGGTAGATGCCGCTCTTCTGATTCAACCGAGGATTCTCATTTCTATGCATCGCTGGGACACCGACCCTAGACACTTCAAGAGCCAAGTAGAAGCCAAATCAAATATCAAGGTACTTCTAATGACCGAAGGCGACGAGTATCGTCTATGAACTCGTGTCTCTTGGAAGAGATTAGACTATGACCGTTGAACCCATCTCGATGTCGGTTTCCCAAGAACCGAAAACACTGCAGCTAGTTGGTACCGTCTTCTATGGTGATCCGTTCCACTCAGTTGGAGGCTGGGACCCCAACAATGAGATCGGGCTGACTTGGAGGCGGTTCATGAAACTCTTTGAGCAGTATGAAGCGAGACTGATGCCACTACGGGTCGACTCGGAAATCTCTTATGAAGTTCACATTGAACCAGCAGAGTACAAGGAGGACAAGAAGTACTACGTCTTTGTGGGTGTCGAAGTCACCGAACTCAAAGACATTCCATTAGAGCTATTTGGGTTGACTCTTCCTGAAACTTTGTACGTAACCTTTACTTTCAAAGGGAAATCGATGTTTAAGGGCGGCGACTATATTTGGAAGCAATGGCTGCCTAATTCAGCCTACGTTGAATCCTACCCCTTCATGATGGAGGCATATCATGCAGCGAGATGGCATGGACTCACTGATGACGAATCCGAGCTAGATTGGATAGTACCTGTTAAACCGAAGTGATGTGAAACCATAAAAGCCCGATTTTGTACAGGCATCCTAACTAGGATGTGTTATCGGTGCCCGGTCATTCTGAACATAGTCAAGACGAACACCCGCTCAACCACACCTTTCAGATTCTTGCAATAGTCTGCTTCGTCCTTCTTTGGATTTCCGATTCTTTCTTCTTCCATTTTTCCTCTTTCCTTTCTTGGTACATTCCTTGGTTCATCCCCATACCAGTGGGTGTTGTGGTGCTCTTCCTCGGCGTCTACTTTGCAAATTCCGCGCACCACACTGTCTTTGACCCCAACCAAGAGGGAGTCATTGATTCAGGGGTTTATGGGCGAGTCCGGCACCCCATGTACCTTGGTGTCCTCCTTGTGCTCCTTGGCATCATCCTCACAACCCTTTCCCTTATCACGTTGCTTCTTTGGCTCATTGTATTTATCGGCTATAACCATATGGCCAGTTACGAAGAACGTGTGCTCATCCAACGCTTCGGCGACGACTACCGTGAATATCAGCGAAGAGTCTCAAAATGGCTTCCCATCTAGCCTGTTTTTTCATCCACCCGATAGTCAAAACTATGCATCAAGTGCCTAATATTACCCTAGAAAGACCAATAGAATATTTAGAGAAGCCAACTATTGAGGATAGTATTAGTGATTGAAGGAAGTTACTAAAAATGGTTGTACGAGAAATTAGGAAGGACCTCTATCAAGTTGGTGCCATAGACTGGGACCTAAGGCTCTTTGATGAACTCATACCTCTCCCCGATGGCACAAGCTACAACTCGTATCTGATCAAGGGTAGTAGCAAGACCGCGTTAATCGACACCGTCGACCCCCGCATGAAACATGAACTAATTGCAAACCTCGAGGACCTTGAAGTAAGGACCATCGACTATGTAATCGCAAATCACGCTGAACAAGATCACTCTGGCACCATTCCCGCAATCCTCGAAAGGTTCCCAGAGGCCCAAGTGGTCACCAGTAAGCAATGTAAAACGCTGCTCATGGACGCAATGTTAATTCCTGAAGCCCGTTTCAAGACAATAAAGGACCAAGACAAAATATCCCTAGGAGGGAGAACTCTTGAATTCATCTTTGCTCCCTGGGTTCACTGGCCAGAGACCATGTTGACTTATTTACCAAAGGACCGCATCCTCTTTTCCTGCGATTTTCTAGGGTCCCACATTGCTACAAGTGACCTCTACGCTGGAGAAAGTGCGGATGTGTACCGTGCCGCTAAGCGCTACTATGCAGAAATTATGATGCCTTTTCGCACCATGATAAAGAAGCATCTGAAAAAGCTCTCCACCCTCAAAATTGATTTGATTGCCCCGAGCCACGGTCTCCTTTACGACAAGCCAACGTTCATCCTGGACGCGTATCGGGATTGGACATCTGATACCGTGAAGAACGAAGTCGTCATCCCCTATGTCTCTATGTGGGGGAGTACCAAGAGTATGGTGGAGTACCTCGTAAAAGCACTGATACAACGTGGCATCACGGTGAAACCATTCAAATTGTCAGTAACAGATATTGGCGAACTTGCCATGGCCCTCGTCGACGCAGCAACAGTCGTTCTGGGGTCACCAACAGTACTCACAGGACCACACCCGCTCGTCGCTTACGCTGCGATTCTAGCCAATGCTCTCCGTCCCAAGACACGTTTCGCTTCTATAATCGGCTCTTATGGTTGGGGCGGCAAAATGGTAGACCAGATAGCCAGTATGATTCCCAACCTGAAAGCCGAAATTCTCACACCCGTCGTCATCAAAGGCTACCCGAAGGAAGTGGATTTTGTAGCCCTAGACAAACTCGCTGACACAATCCAAGAAAAGCACAAATCAATCGGTATAGATACCAACTAAACCAGCACAATCGATGAAGATAAATCCTAATTCAAACTGCTTCTACAGCGCCCTAGGAAGACCTCATTTAGAACCTAGTGGTTATGGCTACTACAAATGGGTGGATTCATTGAATCGTGAACAAGAACCTAATGATATCCTCAAGAAAATCAAGAAAGCAGAAGAGACCATAGAAGAGGCACTCTGGAAAGCGGTACAGGATTTCGACCGCCAAAAAGAGCTTGAAACCTACCAGCAGGTTGAAACCCTGCTCGTCTCCCTGTCAGGCCTCTCCCCCGAGATGGAAAGGGAACGGGACAGGGTCCTTGCTTATTGCTTGTTGCGAATAGACGACACCCTGATCAGACTCGGCGCCATGGATAACGATGCAGCACTGGAACGAACCCGAGAAGCACTGGAAACAGCGGAGCGGTCTGAGGACCAGACCCAGATTGCCCGATGTGCACTAGCCTATGGCACACGACTACTCAACGCCGAAAGACTACCAGAGGCCGAAGAGCAGTTTAGCCGGGTCATCCTGATGGCAGAGGAACACCCAGACAACGAAGATATACAACAGGTACTGGGTTGGGCATTTCTCGTACGAGCGCACATACTGCTGGGAAAATCCCTCTACGACCAGGCAATCCATGTCCTGAAAGAAGCCATCGCAGTACTAGCCCCCATAAAGAACTACGCAGGCCTCGCCCGAGCCAACAAACTAATGGCGCAGACCTACACGAGCCTAGGCGACAAACCCAGCGCTGATGAATGCCGGGCAAGAGCCAAGGAATATCACGAGAAGGCAAAACAGGAAAGAAGATAGTCTAGAAACTGCAGGGGAAGAAAGTCACCACTCAGAGCCACACGGCACCTTCGCTCCTCCTTTTTAGCATATCATTCAGGAACATTCAGCATCATTGTAACTCTATATCCCAAATCTCGCCCCTCTCTTTGACCCATGGATAATGCTTGTTGGATTCTCTGGCAGTCCCCGTAGCATTTAATAGCCCAGAAAATCTGAATCAAGGTATACAGTTATCCTCTGTCAGGGAAGATGACTGTGTGAATAGAGTGAACTCTACACGATTCAAGGTGGATAAGAAATTGCATGTACAATTCCAATGCTCCTCATGCAGGAAAACATTCCAGGCACCACCAGATGCCGTGATCTGCCCAAAATGCTTCTCTGC
>JAEOTB010000131.1 GCA_016840065.1 Candidatus Hermodarchaeota archaeon
CATGATGGCGCGGATGGCGGTTGGTGCTGTGTAGAATTGGTTTATTTTCCATTTTTCTACTACTGCCCAGAAGCGGTCGGGTTCGGGGTAGGTGGGTATGCCTTCGAACATGACGCTAGTTGCGCCTGCGGCGAGGGGTCCGTAGACTATGTAGCTGTGTCCGGTGATCCAGCCGATGTCGGCGGTGCACCAGTAGATGTCTTCTTCTTTGTAGTCGAAGATGTACTTGAAGGTGGTCATGGTGAAGGTCATGTAGCCGCCAATTGTGTGGAGGACTCCCTTTGGCTTCCCAGTACTTCCCGAAGTATACAAAATGAAGAGGGTGTCTTCTGCGTCGAGTTGTTCGGGTTCGCATTTGCCTTGGACGTCTGGTTTTTCTACTTCTTCGTGCCACCAGCTGTCCCGTTTTGCGGTCCAGTCTACTTCGATGCCGGTGCGTTTGACGACGATGCAGTGGCGGACGTTCGGGCAGCTTTTTAGGGCTTTGTCGGCGTTGACTTTGAGTGGGATGGATTTTGTGCCGCGGTAGCTGCCGTCGCTTGTTATGACGCCGGTGCAGTCGCTGTCTAGTATCCGGTCTTTGAGGCTGTCGGCGCTGAAGCCTCCGAAGACGACTGAGTGGATGATGCCGAGGCGGGCGCAGGCGAGTACTGCGATGGCTAGCTCGGGGATCATAGGCATGTAGATGGCGATTCGGTCGCCTTTCTGGTAGCCGAATTTTTTGAGGACGTTGGCGAACTTGTTGACCTCGTCGTAGAGTTGCTGGTAGGTGTAGGTCTTGCTCTCCTTGGGGTCGTTGCCTTCCCAGATGATGGCTATCTTGTCTTTGCGTTTGGTTTTGAGGTGGCGGTCTAGGCAGTTGTAGCTGGCGTTTAGTTTGCCGCCTTTAAACCAGGTGTGGCGGGCTTCGGCTGGGTCCCATGTGTGGATGGGTCCTGTCCATTTCTGGAACCATTCGAGTTGTTCTGCTTGTTTTGCCCAGAAGGCGGGTGGGTCCCTGATGGACTCTTTGTAGAGTTTCTGGAGCTCTTCTGGGTTCTTGATGTAAGCGTGTTTGGCGAAGGATTTGGGCGGAGGGAATACCCGGGCTTCCTTCGAGGTGATTTCGATTTTACTCAATATTGTTCACGTCGGGTGCTGGTTGTACACCTAAGAGATGTAGGTGACTGTTCCCCTCCCCTCACGATGTGGGGAGTGGTTCCCTGAAAGGGATGTGTGTCTTCGCCGAAAGCCCCTATATTAAAATTCTGGATTTTTGGTTTCTGACAGGGATGCCATGTTGAATATGGAGACTTTATCTACTAGTTTTCCGTGTACTGGTTCACTGGAAAGAGATTTTTAGTGTGAAAGGGGATTATACAGTGATAGCGTCTTCTGGTATTGGAGGTATTGGTTCGGATTAGACGCTATCAACTAATGATTCGGGTGTGTTCTGATGGTTCCAGCTACGAAAGGTGGTTTATCGTCTTCATCTATCAAGTCTGAGTTGTTTCAGCTGTTGGCTGACAAGTCTCCTTACGGTATCATCATTTTCAGAGGAGAGAAAGTGTTCTATGTCAACAAACGATTATCAAAAATATCTGGTTACACTCTTAAGCAGCTGAGAACCTGGAGTATCGAGGACTTCATCAAGATGATCCATGAGGAGGACAGAAGCAAGGCGGTCCAGTTTTACGGAGAGCTGATTACTAGTAAAATCCTTACGTATCATTATCAGTTCAGGTTTCCCCACAAGAGAAGTGGAATGCGGTGGGTTGATGCGACAGGCACCCTGGTGAAGGTTGGAGAAGAACCTTATCTTCAAGTAAGGCTGATGGACGTAACTGACCACAAGCAGTTAGAGATTGCCGTTGAGGAATCTGAGGCGAAGTATCGATCCTTTGTGGAGAACTTCCATGGTATTGCTTACAGGGCGATAATTGACTCGGTGGTTGAGTTTTTCCACGGCGATGTCGAGGAAATCACAGGTTACACTGAGGAGGACTTTGTATCCGGTAGAGTGCTTTGGGACAAACTAGTTCACCCAGAGGATTGGGGACCACTCGAAGCGGACTGGAAACGGATTGGAACCGAGTCAGGCGCAACTGGTGACAGAGAATACCGTATCATCCGAAAGGATGGAGCGATTCGTTGGATACGCGATATTATCCGAAATGTCTGTGATGAAAGTGGTGTGCCTGTAAGTGTGGAGGGAGTTCTGTACAATATTACTGAGCGGAAACGGGTCGAGGAGGCATTTCACTCGCTTGTCGAGTACTCGTTACAGGGATTAGTAATCGTTCAAGGGGGGCACATTGTATTTGCCAATACTGCGTTTGCTGAAATCCTCGGTTATAAGGTAGAAGAATTACTGGCTTGGTCACCTAAACAGGTGAGAGCCTATGTTCACCCCGAAGACCAATCTCTTGTCTGGGGACGATATGAGGTCCGTCTGAAAGGAGAGCAACCTCCTAATAACTATGAGTTCCGTGTCATTTGTAAAGACCGGTCTGTGCGCTGGTTAGAGGTATTCGCTCAACGTATCGTATATCAGGGGAAGCCTGCTGTTCAAGCATCCTATGTTGATATTACTGAGCGTAAGCAGGCTGAGGAGTCTCAACGCGAGACTGAGGTAAAGTACCGCAGCCTTATGGAGCAAACACAGGAGGGGATTGTAATTGGACAAAGTCCGCCTCCCCGATTGGTGTTTGCCAATCCTGCAATGGAGGCAATACTTGGTTATACTCCCGAAGAACTCACCTCGATGACTCCTGAAGAGTTGTATACACTGATTCATCCAGATGATAGAGAAATGTTCTTTGGACGCTGGGCAGATCGCCTTACTGGAAGACCAGCCCCATCCCGCTATGAGGTTCGGTGTATTCGAAAGGATGGGACGGTACGTTGGGTTGAAGTCTTCTCCATTCGAATCGAATATGAGGGGCAGCCAGCCGCTCAAGCCACATTCATAGACATCACAGAACGTAAACAGGCAGAGCAGGCGCTGCAGGCCTCAGAGGAGAAGTACAGAGCAGTAGTTGACCAGATGCAGGAGGGTCTGATAATCTTCCAAGATGAACGAGTGGTTTTTGCCAATCCTGCCATAGAGAAAATTACAGGATACACCATAGAGGAGATTCTAACTCTTCCTTCTACAATGCTCTGGGAGGGCATACACCTTGAGGACAGAGAAAAGGTCATGAAGTATTTCCAAGATCGCTTTGCAGGCAAGCCCGTTCCATCACACTACACAATTCGAATGATGCGAAAGGATGATACAATCTATTGGGCAGAATTATCAGTTCAGATTATTGAGTATTTGGGGAAACCAGCGATACAGGCTAGTTATATCGATATCTCTGATCGTAAAGAAGCAGAGCTAGCAGCTATAGAATCAGAGGAGCGTTACAGGGGTCTTTTCGATCATGTTCCCCTTGGGCTTTACATTACCTCACCTGAAGGTAAAATAATCGATGCAAACCCTGCATTGGTGGAGATGCTAGGTCATGAAGACCGGGAATCCCTCCTTGCCAGAAAGGCATCAGAATTCTATGTTAACCCGGAGGTACGTCAACAATGGCTAGACCTTTTAGCCCATGATGGTGTGGTTCGTGATTTTGAAGCACAATTTCAGCTTCCAGATGGTCGCTTGATCTGGATTGTGAATAATGCAAGAGCCATCCGTGATAGCAGCGGCAAGGTACTTTATAACGAAGGGTCAATGGAGGATATCACAGAACGTAAACATGCTCAGGAAGGACTTGCCGCTTCGGAGGCAAAGTTTCGAGCGCTTGTCGAAGGAACCTCTGACTGGGTCCTGGAATTGGATTCCGAGGGGAGAGTGACTTACTCTAATGATGTCATTGAAGAAGCTCTGGGCATCACTGCAGGTCAAATTCTTGGACGTTCGCTCTTTGACTTCATGATCGCTGAAGACGACTCTCCCGCTAGAGCAGCCTATTGCCAGTATGTTCTGAAAGGCAAGCCCTTTGAGAATCTCGTGTATAGGTTCACTCACAGGACAGGTGGAAGGGTAATCCTTGAGGGAGGGGGGCGCCCAGTCTTCGATGACCAGCACCGGGTAACTGGTTTTCGAGGTATTTTTCGGGATATCACAGAACGAGTAGAAGTTGCAGGCGCTATCCGGGAATCTGAGGAGAAATACCGATACTTGGTTGAGCAATCACTCCAAGGGCTTGCAATCATTCAAGGAGACCCTCCCAGATTTGTCTTCGTGAACCCTGCCTTTGCGGAGATGTTGGGCTATGCCCCTGACCAGCTGGTTGCCTTGGATGATGATTCAGTTAGTGCAATCGTTCCTCCTGAGGATTATCCACAGCTCAGAGAACGGTTTGGTGAACTTGTTGCTGGGGCCCCTTCGTTCCCTCGTACCGTTCGCTTTGTGAGAAAGGATAAAGAAATACGTTTGGTGCAGGTGTTTGGGCATCGCATTGAATACCAAGGTCAGCCAGCACTTCAACTCTATGCGATTGATGTCACAGAGTATAAGGAAGTCGAAACTGAATATCGCACCTTGGTAGAAGCCTCACCTGACTCTATCATGGTGACTGATTTACAGGGCCTCATCCTCATGGTGAATAAACAGACTTTGAAGATGTATGGGTATTCTCGAGAGGAAATGATTGGCATGAATTCCTTTAATCTTGTAGTACCTGAGGATCAACAACGGGCAATGAGTGAGATGCAGAAGCTTCTCCAACTTAGAAGCATAAGGGCTGTTGAATTCAGCGTTCTTAGAAAGGATGGGACCATAATTCCTGTAGAGTTAAGCGCGGTGCCTATTCTAGATCCGGATGGCACGCCACGGGTTCTTCTAGCGATTGGTAGAGACATCATTGAACGTAAAGAAACATTAGCTCTACTTCAGGAACGCGAAGAACAGTATCGTCTGCTCTATGAGAACATCGTTGCTGGCATCTTTCTAGCCGATAATCAAGGAGAAATCATGATGTGTAACGCATACGGTGCA
>JAEOTB010000015.1 GCA_016840065.1 Candidatus Hermodarchaeota archaeon
CGCAGCTGCTGTTTGGACCCAACTCGCTATGAAGCTAACCCCCTCTATGGAGGGCTGGGCACTGGAATATGAGAAGCGGATACGCTATGAGGAGACAAAGGTCGGTCTGGAAATGGAAAGAGACGCCCCACGATCCATGACCTTGGGGATACCCGCAAAAGGGGCCAGGATTGACCCCGGCTTTCAAAAGTTCCGAGCAGCCTACACAACCCTAATGGCCACCTACAAAAAGGGTATAGAGATTAGAGAAAAATATCTTCGAGGAGTAGCATGCCTGAAAGCGGCGCAGCTAAAATCTCAGAGGGCCCAAGCACATCAAGAACTCCACCGCTCAATGAAATTCAATCACCTTGAAGGACTCGTGCTTGGGTTCCGGGGTGAAGCCCAATACTGGCAATTCAAAACAGCACATGAAATCCTTGATGCCGTAGAACGGGTTCAAAGTGTTGTACGCAATTACCGGGAAACTGCTGAAAAGTACCTACAACGGATGAACCTGAGCCAGGAGGAGGTCAATGAACTCTTCGATTGCCTCACCCTCTACGAAAGCATTGGTGACGGGTTCGCTGGCGCTTTCAGGCTTTATCGTCAGGCTTCAGCAAAATGTGAGGAAGGTAAGGATGCAAAGATGTTACAGCAGCGCATCACTGCGATAACCCATCTCACCTCAACCAACCCAGTGATTTTCGTTCCTGACCCTCCCCCTGTCCATTAATCCTGAAAAGGAGGTAACCAGGTGTCCATAAACCTTGATGCTGAAACCAAGCAGTTAATCGCCCGGGCCCAAGAACTCCTGGCAAGGTATGGAGCCAGCAATGAATCCGAACTCCCCCAGGTCAGGCAATCCCTTCTCAGCCTAATCCAGAAACTTGTGGCAAGGGCTAAACAATGCTTCAGCCAGGGACAGCTAGACCAGTCACTCAAGCTTAACAAGGTTGTATTGGCAGCGTCTCGAATCCTGCAATCTAGAGGAGGCGAAGGTGTCACCCTCTACAACATGGGGCTAATCTACAAAGAGCTAAATCGTGAAGAAGACGCGCTCGAATGTTTCCTGCAGGCTCGCCAGATTGAACGAGAGCAAGGCGACCTGAAAAGCGAAACCACATCAATCAAGCGAATCGCTGAGCTCTACCTGAAACTCGGGCAACCCGAGGTCGGCCTTGAATATTTAGAACAACTTAAGGCAATTCAGATACAGATGGGGGATACAGCAGGGGAAACCGCGACCCAGGAAATCATCGATATAATCCATGAAGAGATGGGACAATAGACACAGCTTACTCATTCAAGCTAGACGCCTCCTTCTCCCCTCCTCTTTGTATCTTGACAAAGTTTATGTTGGGTATTCTATTTTGAAATAGGACAAGTACGAAACCGAGAATTTTCTAATCAAAGGTAATTGATTTCCATGAACTCAGAAGGGAAACAGATGAACACAGAATCTAGAGGACCCCGGCTGTTATTCCTTGATAATATCAAGATTCTTTTTACGATTCTCGTGATTTTCCAGCACGTGATGGTCACTTATTCTTCTCAGGGTTGGTGGTACTATAGGGAGTCGATTCCATCTGATCCCGTCAGTAGCTTATCCTTTACAATTCTCATTGCGTTTGGAGGACTTTTTCAAGCTTCACTGATGGGATTGTTTTTCCTTCTTGGTGGCTACTTCACTCCTAAGAGTTATGATCGAAAAGGCGGCGGTCGGTTCTTGAAAGAGCGACTTGTTCGTATCGGTATTCCTCTCCTGTTGTATTATGTGCTAATCAGTCCCCTCTTGGTTTCTGTCGTAACCATCTTCACAGCCCAACCGTTTAGTACTAACCCATTTAGCTATCTACTGTGGGGTCCAATGTGGTATCTCGCGGTACTCCTCATTTTCACAGCGGGTTATGCTCTTTGGCGTCAGATAACCAAGAGTGACTGGATTCAGCGAAGAATCCCGAAGGAACTTGCGATCCCACGGTACATCTATTTACTCCTATTAGCGATTGGCCTAGGCGCTCTGACTTATCTGGTTCGCATCGTTTCTCCCATAGACCAATTTCCGTTCGGAATTCCGGTAGCTCAGATTATTCAGTACATTCTGATGTTCACTGTTGGAGTCATCGCTGTTCGATATCAGTGGTTTGACAAGATGACCCGAAAACATGTAGGAATATGGGCGGCTACAATAATAGCTGCAATCCTGGTGGTCTTTACTCTTGGATTTACGGTTCTGGGAGTTACAGATTTTGTCGTCTTCACAGGAGGAGCATCTTGGCCTGCGCTTCTATTTGCGGTGCTAGACAATATCACCAGCATGGGGATGATGTTTGTAGTCGTCAAAGTGTTTAAGGCAAAATTCAACAAACAAGGGCCTACTCTTCTGAACCTCTCTTCTAGCTCATATCACATGTACCTAATTCATCCACCAGTCCTTGTTGGCATATCACTTGGATTTGCAGCCATAGCCCTTATTCCCATTCTAAAAATGGTCATCGTATTTCCCTTGGGCGTTCTCGTTTGTTTTCTACTAAGTCATTATATCTTCAGAAGGCTCTGAGAAAACGCACAGAAAATTGAAACAAGCTCTTAGTGAAGGCTGCTCCTTAGTTGGGTTGTCTCCTTCTCACTCCTCTTTTCCCATTTAGCTATAAGGAAGTCCTTTTATCTTGTCTAGCCTGCGATAGTGTTAATGACAAAGGATTCAGAGGACCGCCTTGGTAGACTTGAGCAAATCGTAGAGGCTGCTGTTAAAGCGAAGGACTGGAAGGATGTGGATGGTTTCAGGGTTGCCTTGAGGGAGCTGAGAGAAATCGGCAGCCCCACCGCAGTGGATTTCCTTGCTCGAATGCTGGAGGGTAAATCGAGAAGCATCAAGATTAGGGTACTGGACACCCTCTGGAGAATCAACGACCCCCGCGCCTTGAGTCTTCTAAAGCAAACACTGGAGACTAGCGAGAACGAAGGGATACGTCGAATGGCGGCACGAGGACTCATCCGAACTAGAGGAGCTGACGCCCTCGACTTGGTGGCTAAGGCACACCGCGAAGGACGGATTCTCTGGGATACTTTCATGGTCAAGTACATAACCGAGTTAGAAGGGGAAGAGTTCCGCGTCTTCGATATCTTGGTAGAACTCCTGCAGAGTGACAAGATGTACGCCTGGGGGAGTGCTATCTGGGGACTCGGTGCCCTCGGTGACAGAAGAGCCATACCCATCATCGAGGAATTGATGCGGTCAAGGACGCTATTGAAAACTGGGGACTGGTACACACACTACTCAGCGGCAGACGCCCTGATCAAGCTCGGGGTCCAAATCCCCAAGGAACGACGCCAAACACTATTCCCAAGGCATGGGGAGCTCGCACCTCAAGATGGCGTGACGGTGTACCAGGGCGAGAACCTCCCAGAAGAAGCCCTCGTCGCCATCAGTGCTGGGGAGACCTTTCAGTTCCGTGCATTGTGGTCTGAAGAACGCATGCATGAGGCCTGCCATGAATGCCGTGAATGCTGGGAAAAGGAGGAATACTTCGACCCCCCAACCTTCGACTCAGCAGCGGGACCAACGAATACGCTGGAGCTCCTCTTCGTCGTCCTTGCTAGCGCTGAAGCAGAAGCAACTAGTAAAGCTCAAAAAGCGGCTCACGCCTATCTAAACCAAAGATACTGTCTCCGACCACTGCAAGCCCCTAAGATAGAACAAGTGACCAATATGACCGCATCCGATGTTCTCCAACTACTTAGAGGAACCAAATGCTACCTCGTGATGTAGTGTATTCAACGTTTAACCTTAAAGGGAGAACCGTTCATCAATTGGTATTATGCCCATCAATCTTGAAAAAAGCGAGGAGGACTTCCTCTACCTCCACCTTGCTTTTGCCGTTATTTGTGCTGGTGCTTTGATTGGCGTACAGACGCTAACTCCAATCACCTTGATTGGACTGCAGCTGCTTTTCCTTGTTGCATTCTACAATTGCATTGTACTCGTTGTCGGGTTGTTGCGGAAGCACAAGGGCTGGGTGTCCATGTGGTTCTTCGCCTTTATCCTCAGCCTTCTAATGATTTTCCCCGACTGGTTCCTCGTCGCTCAGCTAGATGTCCTAGTATTTCCACCAGATGGTGGTCCCCAAATCGGTGGAGTTTCGCTTTACATGGCTGGCCTCTGGGCTATTCCCTTCTTCATTATCCTCTTTCTTGGTCAGCGAGTACATGCACGGAGATCCACACTAGAGGCGTATCTTGTGGTTGCGCTCCTGTCAGCGCTTATCTTTGGTGGTGCAGAGCAGACGATGTGGATGCTACCCGGCTGGTACGCCCAGAACGTCTTGATGATAGGGCACATGGCCGTCTATATCTTCATCCCCGAAATCCTGCTAGGCCTCTCCACCTATGCCTGTTATGAGCTAATCCGTGAACACCCACATTGGGTGAAACTCCCAGCCGCCTTCTTCGTGATGATACTATACCTAGGAAATGCATCCTTCTTCTACTTCATCATAGAAAGGATTCTACTCGGTACTTAGATGTCCATACACCCATATGCTAAAAGACGTACAGCACGCCACCCAGGTGTGACCTTTTGTAGATTCTACAATCTGGAGCGATTTTTCGGAGATGGCTTGGTTTGGCTGCACGGATTTTTTCACGAAAGAAGAGCCTGTCCCAAACCAATGAGTAGTAGTACAGCCAGGAGCGTGGGAGAAAATCAAACATGTAGAATTTCTCTGAAACACGGCGGGCCTCAGAAATCAGGGACTTGAAATCAGAGATATGGTGAGCTAGATACACCGCCAATGTTCGGTCGAAGACTTTGTCACGGAAGGGAAGGACTGTGCAGTCACAAACTACGTCAACTCCGGGAATCGGTCGTAGGTCGGAGCGAATGCAGTTAGTGAGGCCTGCACTCCCCGAACCCGCTTCAGAGCCCAATTCGAGGACCAACTGGTTCTTCAGCAGCGGCCATATATCTACGACACCTCGGATGGCGGCAGAGATAAACAGATTATCAAGTGAGTTGTGGAGCGGCTCCACGCGGGAGGGATCAGCGCCAAGAAGATTGTAGACAAAATACGTGACAATTGCTTCAAGAATCGGCAAAGTGGGTTCCTCAAAAATCTTCGAACCCAATTTGTCGACTCCGCTTATATCGTTATTTGTGAAGCTGCTTTTGATTCAAAGCAATTATATCCTTCTTCAGGATTTGCTACACCTGTGACCGTCGGATTAGTTGTTGCTGGTAAGTTAGCCATCGATGAACTCGCAATATCTAATCAGCACTATCAGTCTGTGCTGGGAGGCTCTGCAGCCCACTTTGCGCTTGCAGCCGCCACGGTGGGTTGCTCAGTAGCTGTTGTTGCTTCGATAGGCACTGACTTCCCCTCCGAGTTCATCTATCAGCTCCAAGCAAAGAAAATTGATTTATCTGGTATAGCTCAGCGAGAGGGACGGTCTCCTTGGTTCCGGGCGAGCTTTGCACCGGATGGGTCGATGAGAGATTACGACTTCCGCTTTGGTGTTGGAAACCGAATATCTCTACGAGCCTATAAAAGGTTAGTATCTCAATCAAAGGCGGTTCACATAGGAATCCTTCCACCGAACATTCAACATAAACTCCTCGAAAGAGCCAGCAAAGGCGATCACATCCTTAGCATGACGACCATCGCTCACCAGCTACATCAACACCTTGACAGGATAATTCCATATCTTCCCTTACTTGATATCCTATTCCTGAACGAAGAAGAAGCCCAGATACTCAGCGGTAAAACAGACATTAGCCAAGCGATTGACCATCTCGGAGATAACGTTCCCCTTGTAGTAGTTACACAAGGTGAGGCGGGTAGCCTCATCAATAATCAAGGAAAAGTTTTCCAGGTTCCTGGCATCCAAGTTCCCCATCCAGTAAATAGCACGGGGGCTGGTGACAGTTTTGCTGGAACCTTCCTTGCCATCTACCTTGAAACTGGTGACGCCAGAATAGCAGCTCAATGGGGTAATGCTGCTGGGGCTTTAAACGTGCAGGCAATAGGTTCAACAGGAATCCTCGCTGCCACGAGACAAGACCTACAGAAGCTACTGCAATCACCCTGAGCCATTGATGTGAAGAAATGCGGAAATCCAAGCATGTTGCACCTTACCGGCGATACGTGGTTGTACTTGGAGCGCTCATTATTCAGATGTGCCTGGGCTCAATCTACGCCTGGAGCATCTACCAAACCGCCCTAACTAGCGGAGCCTACAACTGGCCAGTTCTATGGACCCAGCTCCCCTTCGCCACCGGGCTAGCCTGCCTAGCCTCCTTCATGATATTCGCTGGGCGATGGCAAGACCGCATTGGACCCCGAAAGGTCGCAACGACTGGGGGTATCATACTTGGCATTGGCTACCTTCTCGCCTCCCAAATCGACAAAGTCTCAGCAGGAAATCCCCTCACAGGAACCCTCTATCTGGTGCTGACCTATGGCGTAATAGGAGGTGGAGGTATCGGAGTCGCGTACGTTTGCCCTATCGCTGCCCTGATGAAATGGTTCCCCGACAAGAAAGGCACCATTACCGGGGTAGCGGTGGCTACCTTTGGCGGCGGCTCCTTCCTCATCGGTTACCTAGAAACATTCCTCATCATTCGGGGTGCCAATCTCATTGGTTTCTCGTTTCTCATCCTCGGAATCACCTACATGCTGGTCGTTGTGGTCGGCTCCCAGCTCTTATCCAATCCTCCATCGGGATGGTCGCCACCAGGGCAACCAGAACCGGTTTCCATGGGACAGACGACGGGTAGAGACCTTGGTCCAGGAGCGATGGTCCGGACCCGTATCTTCTGGCTCATCTGGGTGATGTTCATCCTCGCACCCACCGCCGGGCTCATGACCCTGAGCAACGTGAAAAGCGTAGCCCAAGCCATTGATGTGGCAGCCGCCAGCGACCCCATTACCTGGCCCGTAATCGCTGCCTTGATCGTGGGAATCATGGCCCTATTCAATGGAGCAGGAAGACTCTTCTGGGGCGCCGTATCCGATAGGGTCCACAGAATCAAAACCCTCACTGCTATGTTCACAATCCTAGCTGGGAGCCAATTTGCTTTCGCGTTCCTGAGCCTCATCAACACGAGCTGGCTCATCGCGATAGGTATCGCCGCCATCACCGGATTCTGCTTTGGCGGCAACTTCACTCTCTTTCCCTCCATGACCGCAGAGTTCTTTGGCACCAAAAACGTTGGCGTCAACTGGGGCGTAGTCTCCACTGCTTATGGAATCGCGGGAGTGACAGGAGCCCTCGTCGCAGGCAACATCGTAGACTTCACCGGAAGCTACTTCCTAGCCTTCATGATTACAGGTGCACTCTCCCTTCTCGCTATCATCATCGCCGGCATATTGTATTTCACAACCAAGAGTAAGGCCTGATTGTCTTGCTGCCTTAGCTGTCATCATTGTAAAGAAAATAGTAATGCCATTTAAATGAGGCAACCAACAACACTCTCCTCTACAAAGAACCCATGTTGATTTATGGTGACAACCTTGAAATGGACTCTAAATGATTCCCGGCTAGTCTATGGAGTAGCCCGAAACGACCTCCACTTCCTCGACATCACACGCAAAGGCGACCTATGCGTCACCCTAGAAGGCACCAGCATCACCCTCAAAGAAATCATCCGACGCGTAGGCGCAAAAATCCGAGAACAGGGCTACACCCGAGCACCCAGCTTCACCCTCAGGATCCCCCAGCTCCTCACCACCCAGGTCGAGAAGATCTCAGGCATCTTCAAGAGGATAATCAAGGAGCAAAAATACGGAGGCAAGTTCCGCGCCGTCTACCCCATGAAGGTTAACCCCCGCTACCCCGCCGTCAAGGCCATCATCAACTCCAGCAAAGATTACGGCCTCGAAGTCGGCACCAAATCCGAACTCTACATCGTCCTCAAGATGTGTGGTAAAGACAAGAGCCGGCTCATCATGTGCAACGGCGTCAAGGACGAAGAATACATCGAAATCGTCAGGCAAGCCCTCGAAGAAGGCTACAAGGTCTGGATCTCCATCGAATCCATCAAGGAGGCACAAATCGCCCTCGAACGTATCCCCAAGGAAAAACTCCAACTCGCTTTCCGTGTCAAACCTTACACCTCCATCATCAGCCACTGGGGGGCTTCGGCGGGACGTCACTCGAAGTTCGGACTCGCCATTCATGACATCATCAACCTCGTTGACGTTTTGAAAGAAGCAAAGGCTGAATCCACTGTCGTGGCGATTCATGGCCACCCTGGCAGCCAGGTCCTCGGGAACATCCTCTCCTTCGGCGAATACATGGCTCGAGTCTACATCCACCTCCGAGAACTCGGCCTCGACCAGCTCACCGTCGTCAACATGGGCGGGGGACTCCCCATCAACTACGACAACCACCTCGACCCCGATGTCACCGAATCCTACATTCTAGCTCTAGTCAAAGCCCTCAAAGACACAATTGGGAACAAATACCCACACCCCGACATTATGACCGAAGGCGGGCGCTGCCTCACCGCCCTCTATGCCCTTCTCGTAATACGCACCTTCGACCTCCGCCATATCTTCCCCGACCCCCTCCCTGGCGAAGCCCAACAAGCCAGAACCATCATCTCCAACATGCTCGAAGACACCGCTGACCCCCTTTCCGTCCTTGCGGCTTGGCGCAGTTGGCAGAAGACTCGCGTCCTCTACAAGGAGCTCCCCGATCTCCTCGAATACGAGCGACTTTCTGGCACCATCAAACAACAGATTCGCCGCAAATTTGTCAAGAGCCCCAACTACGAAGCCTATACTGGCGAATCCGTCGCAAAGGACCTCCTGCGGGCAGAGCATATCCTCCTCGGTAACTTCAGCGTCTTCAACGGCGCCTGCGACCATGTCCTCGTTGGACAATACTTCCCTGTCATCCCCATCAGTCACCTCCACACGCAACCAGAAACTCTGGTGCGCCTGACGGATATCACCTGCGACTCAGATGGGGAGATTTCCACCTATCATCCACCCATCAGCGCTAAGTCCCTCTTCACCCAAGATGGATTCCCTCTAACGACTACAAACCGGCAGACCTGGAAGGGATTCCCCATCGGTGACTTGAAATCCGCCCCTGACAACTACCTCATCATCGGATTAGTAGGAGCCTATCAGGACATCATCGAAATGGATCACAATCTCGTTGGTGACCTACCCGATGTAGAACTCACCTTACAGAGTGATGGGCTCTGGGATGTCAAATGGGTCGGTGCTGCCCAAACTATCCAAGACCTAGTTCGTGAAGTGGGTTTCACGCTACCCCAGCTAGACGACCCATATATCGACTGATTGTGGAGAATACAGGCTGTTAGTCTGCCAAAGAGACTCCTGTACCACCACACTTGTGACAAGCAACAGGAGGGTAGCCAGAATCTGGGTACGACCATCCTTTACCCTTACAATAAGAGCACCGTTCACCTGTAGCTCCACCCATCCCCTTACCTCTTGCTGAACCACGTTTACACTTGGGGCATTCCATTGGTTGAGCCTTATTCTCTAAGCTCAGCTTGGACCAACAACTCGTACAGCAGTTCCAAATTCCACAGCTGTTACAATTAAACAAATAATATTTTCTTGTGATGAACGAGTCACAAAGGGCACATCTCATGAATTTTGCCCCTTCTTCCTGAATCCAAGGGAAAAAAATCGTTGAAATAAAAGTGTTAGGTTCTACGGTGTTTGTATAGAACAACACCAGTCATAACAACGAGTGTTACGCATATCCCAGTTATTGTTAGTACAATAATCAGAGGGGCGGCTGCTCGCGTCGATACCACTACCATGATATCAGTAGAAAGAGTGTTCCCAAACGGGTCTGCAACACTTATCCTCAATCCATATGAGCCAAGGGACAGAACACCTAGACTCTCAAGGTACCCAGTACTGTTTATGGCGAAATCGGTTGTATCGTTTACCGCCCAAGAAGCAATTCCGGAAGGATCCATGGCCTCCAGCTGTAAGCCTAGGGCCTGCCCATAAAGGAGGAACTGGAAGGTAGGTTCTGTTATCCAAGTCGGGGGCTGGTTGTCGATGACTACGGTTACCTCTGAATTGATGGTGAACCGTTTACCTGAACCATTAAGCAGCATAGTGAGTGTGATGTTGTGGGGTCCTGCAGTCAATCCAGTCAATGTGAAATTGGTATCTAATCCCACATACTTGATGTAGCCATCAACGAAGAGGTCGTAGCGGTTGATGCCTGGATCAGGGGCGACTCCTGTCCATTCCAGGTTATAGTCTGGGCCCCGTATTGTCGCTCCATCAGGAAGGTTGTCAAAGGAGACATAGACCCGATGAATTGAGATGTTGTACGAGTTACCGATTGCTCCCGCTACAACCATAGCGAACTTGTAGGGTTCAGACATGTAGGTATCTACTTCTCCTAGGCCGATGTCAAAGGCTGCATCAACCATGGTGAGGGATTCTGAGTGGGCGTCTATAACCTTCACAATTCCATGGCCTGACCCGATGCTCTCATCGATGTGGGTCAATAAGACTCCACCATCTGGTAGGTATGAATCGTACCCGACCTTCTGTCGCACTTCAACCAGGAAGTACTCAGAGCTAGTTACAGGTATCTTGAGTAAGTGCACACCCGATGTGGCATACTCCAAGGGGTCGACAATCACACTATCCTCAATTGGCACCTCGACTATCTGTGCGCTAGAGACATAGCCAAGTTGCATCTTCGACCAACCCATCATATGAGCAGGGCTCTCACCTAACCCGAAGGGTCCATTCCACGACCCAGATCCCATCAACCCAAAATACCCAATGAAATCCTCCTCACCATCATAATCATAGAGATCAGGTAGACCCAGGTCATGACCATACTCGTGTGCAAGAACCCCGATATTAGCCTGATATCCTCCTATGCTCTCTTCGGGAGTAACCGAGGCACGACTGATGGGCTTCTCATCAGTGTAAATTGTGAACCCCGACCAAGAACAGGACCAATAATCTCGCCAATCATGACTGAGTTCCTGTCCCTGTCCAGCATGTATGATTGTGACATCATCATAGTCGGAATAGTCCACGTACGGGTCTGCAGCCTCGATAGCATCCCTAACCAAGGAGAACTTGGGCTGGCTGGGATAGCCTGTGCCGAACACATACTGGTTTCGTGGGTTTCCCAGCTGGAGCCACATAGAAGTTGTGTTGCCTGTGACTCGCTGCAGCCCAAAGGAGTTCTCGTTGTAGTACTCGTCAAGAGTATCAATAGCACCAGAGGCGACCTCCTCAGGAGTAAAGGTATGGTTCTTGTCAGTAAATTCTACGAGAATGATAAGAAGCGTCCGAGAACCTATGGCAGCCTTTGAAGAAGAGGATGGCTGAAAAGGGGGGCGAACAACCAAACCATAGGGAGAAACGCAAGGAGAGTATGAAATCTTCTGTCTATAGGTTTCAGAAGCGGTTGGTGGAGCATCCTCTAGAATCACAGAGGGTTCAGAGCTGAAGCGAGCCTCCCGTCTACTATCAAATAAGGGTATCACCATTAGGATGGCGAGAATGGTGATGAGAAGAACCTTCTCCAGCTTTGTGTTCCCTGGATTGGAAAGGAATACCATTTCGAATCGTCCTTATCCCATTCTTGGCGACCGCTCATAAAAGTTTATGAGAATTACAAGTGTGTATCAGTAAAATATTAGAACTATTCCGTGGAATTTGACCTGAGTTGGGGGATTTTATCGAGGATGTTCTTTAGGATGTACGCCTCCACCTGCTCCCGAAAATCTAATCCACCTATCCTTGTTATTTCGGCTAGCTCCTGAAGTACAACGTCCTTCGGTGAACGTTTCCATGGTAATCGCTTGTCCAGATCAAAGATAACCAGTTGTCCTATCTCTTCTAACGCTTTCCCCTGCTTGAGCAAATTCTCAACGACTATTCCAATCTTCTTCTTCAGGTAATCTTTTCTAAACTCAAGATCCCGTCTAGCAGCCAGCCAAACATATAGCTCTAGGAAATCGATGGGTGACCGAAGCTCGGGACCACTCCTAGGACTTTTCGGAAAGGCGTGGTGAATATACCCGTACTTGGGTTTCTCGTCTATTGAAATAGTCGGAGGAGGAAGTGACTCCACAAGTATCTCTTGAGCCGTTAGCGCTGATACCTCTTCTAGTGGGATATTGGCTTCCCCAATAACTTGGTGTAGATTATCGAGGACCTTCCTAAGGAGATGTGATTCTTCGGATTTTGATAGGAACTTCTCATAGCGTCGGAATTTAATTAATAATGAGTCGCGCAATCCGTGAATTAGTTCATCTACGGAATCAAGGTTGGTGTAGCGCAACCCACATGCAATGACTCTTATTGCATCGGCGATAGTGCCCTCATCGTGATCCGCTAACCACCTGGTAATAAGAGATTCGAAGTATCCTTCACCGATTTTCCGACGCTGCCTTATCACTGCCATTATGTTCTCTGTCGCTGGCTCGACTTCGTCTTTGACAACCTGTTGCAGGTTCTCAAGGCTATAGTTCTCGGTTTGTAGCTCTTTTCCTAAGCTATCATAAAGATACTCAATCCACTGCCCTTCTATGATCGAAACGCTCCTGATATAGGAGTCAACATCGGGAACTGGATTCCCTCGCTCTTCTCGACGAGTGAACTCGCTCATTATGATTGAGCAACATCGCTCAACATCAGTAATTGCTCCGTCCAACATGACACGATAAACTACTCTAGCCATTTCGATGTGGACGCCGCACTGCTCTGCAATCGTTGATGCAGCTTCATCCGAGACTCGACGAACCTTCTCTTCAAAACTACCATGGGTCTCCTCAAATTCACTGGCAATACGTCGGCTTAATCTTCGTACCTCATCATCGTCGAAAAGCCGGCCCATGTTGATACCACCTAGTATTATCTTGAGGGCTATGATAAACAGTCCTAGAAACACTCTGGTAACCCAACTATGGTCCGTATCTAAATAAGTCTTGTTAGTGATAAAAAGATAATACTTGATTAGGATGATCGGAATCCTGGGATTCACTGGAGTTAGGTGTATCCACTACCGGACCGGTTTACCATGGGAAATTTCTTACACCAAGGATTGGTGTTCTAACAGTGTTTACCGGGCGCCCTTACGCTTGAAAGTGAGCTTGATGGGACCCTCCTCAACTGGGACAAGCTGTCCTGCAATCAAGGCGACATCGAACGATATGAAGTCGAGGTAATACTTTGTAGTTTCGATGAGTTGTTCACGTATAAGGGTAACGAAATTCTTTATGTTCTTCAACGCAGGCTTGATGTCATCCTTCGTGAGGATTACAGTTTTTCCTGACCTTTTGTCAATCAGAGTTATTTCCATTTCATGATAACCTCCATGAGTCAATTACTTACTGATTACAACGCATCCTGCTAAAATATTTTTCAGCGGGGGGAGCGAACACATTTTATGTCGAGTTTGACAACTAAAGGGTGAAATACCATGACTCGTGCCAGCACAAGTGGAGCAATCCTCCTCGTCGCAATAATTGTGTTAGGAGTGGCTACACTTCTAGGCTTCAACTTCTACTCCTCCTTCGGTGAACAAGGATACCTACTAGTCTACCATTCCATCGGCACCTTCATCGGGGGAGCCATACTAATTGGAGTGGCCACCTATTTTGCCCTCCGATATGAACCCATGGAGTCTCCAAGCTCAGTTCAATCTAGATGGCGGATCAATGTCTGGAGCCGCCGAGGAGGCACCTACATCATCGCAATGATCTTTATTGGCGTTCTACTCAACATTTTGACAGTTCAGACTACCTCGTCCTTCTCGACCTTCATCATTGTGCTTCAGGTTGTCAGTGCAACTCTCATTTGGCTTGGCGGCTTTGTATCCTCTCAGCTCCCCCAAGCTTTTCAACAGCCATCATAATCCTTCGTATGGGTATGTTCTGTTAAACTTCCTGGCTTTCGTAAACTACATCGCCGCAGCCAGGGCACTTGAACCTAACCACTTTGTATGTTTTACCATCAGAATCAGTCTTTGGCACAGAAGAAGCTGTGTCTTCCATAGCCTTACCACATTTTGGACAATCCATTTCTTTCATTCACCCTTGAGGAATCTGTCTAGTCCTCGTCTTTCAGAGAAAATGACCGTCTTTCAAGGTCACTTCATTAAATCATCTGTTCAATTTGATATAATACTCTATCTACACCAAGTGAAGGAAAATCAGGCATTTATTTTCCAGTTCGGAAATTCGCTCTGCTAAATGTGACTAAGAACCAGCCCAGAAAACTCGGCAACCAAAAAGAATAATACATTCCAGAATAACAACTAGCCATGCCTTCTATGTTTAATCCTCCTTTCCCCCAAATGATAAAGGGCCTTCCGCAAGCGGATGTCCCCCTCCCGGGTGTCCAGGCTTGGCTTTCTCAGGGAAAGGACCATCAGATTGTATTTTTCGAGATAGAGCCAACAGCCAAGGTACCTCCCCACTCCCATGGAGCCCAATGGGGAATCCTTGTTGAAGGCGAGATGTCCCTGACCATCGATGGCAAGACCCAGCGGCTCAAGCCAGGCGACTCCTACTTCATCCCGGAAGGAGCGACTCATTCAGCGGTCTTCCACAGATTCTGCCGGGCAATCGACGTCTTCGCTGACAAGGACAGATACAAGAGCAAGTAAGAATCAAAGCCTATTCTAGCCCAGTCAGCTTTGTTAACAACAACAGAGAATAATGACGTTTGGGCTTCCTTTCTTGAACAATTAAATATGAAGAAGTCAATAGAACTTCCCTGAATATAGAAGGAAGGAAGCTTATGGGACGTTTAAATATTGCAGGAGTCCTCTATGTTATCTCGCTATTTCTGTTGGTAGCAGGGATTGTCTTTGATTTCCTCACCATTCAACGTGACCTACTCCTAATCTTGGTCCTGGTGGTAGGATGCGCCTTTCTCGTTGCAGCCGTGTACCTCGCCTTCAGCGGGAAGACCTACACACCCAGTGAGGCAGACGAGTTCTCTATGATGTACAACGCAAGAAGAGCAGGCATCATTGGAGGGCTCATCCCACTATTCATAGGCATTGCCCTAATCATCTTGGATTATATCATTTTCCAACTATCCTACATTCGGCTACTCTATTATGGGATGTTGCTTACCTCCGGTATAATAGCAATAATAGGTGGACTCCTAGCTCCAAAGAACACACAATAGGAACACCACAACCCCGGGTAGTACATAACTTAACCATAGGCGAAGCCATTGTTCTATTCCCGTACAATCGTTTTCTTCACAGATAAGAGCCTATACAAAACCAAATAGGATTGGATGTCAACGAGTTGTTGCAGCCTCACTATTTATAGGCTAGATTCCCTCTATTGATGGTATTCCAGTTTTGGAGATGAACCCGGGCCATGGTCGGATTTAGCATTCGAAATCGTATCCTTGCAGCCTTCCTCATACTACTTCTCATCCCAACCGCCTTCCTTGTATTCTTTAACGTTGGGTCGATAGTACAATTATCTAATACCAACGCGCAACAGGCTTCAGATGCCCTGCTGGCTGAAGAGCTCGACTACCTCCAGAGCATAGCCAATAACGAATCATCTCGCATCGATGAGTTCTTCGCCCAAATCGAAGCCGAGGTCACTATGCTCGATCTCTACGCAGAGGGGCTCTTTAACGACGAAATAAACGTAACACCATATGTAAGTTACTGGTGGGATGATGCAGAGGAGTTCGCCGAGACCGGTCGAACAATACCTGGTCAGTATTATGACCCTGATTATGATTCTGACATATCCTTCGATTGTAGCTGCTATTATCTACCTCGAGACAATTATCCTGGGGTAGACCCCTTTGACTGGAGCAGCGAAGAAGAAGCCCTCCTCAACTACTCTTCGAACCTAGACTACATGTTCCAGAACCTCCATGAGGCCAATCCAAACTATATCTGGATATACATGGCCTTTGCTGGAGGCCTCTCCCTCTTCCGCAACTACCCCTATGATACAATGGAGTGGACCCAGTATGAGGGCGACGGTAATCCCGCAACCACCTCAGACGATTGGGACCCACAAACCTGGGATTTCTACACAGGACCCGCGGGGACAACCGATAGCACCGTATTCACTAGCCCCTACTGGGACCCTGTAGGTTACCTGATGTCCTGTGGTCGTCCTTCACGGTGGTCCAACAATAGCTTGATTGGTGTCGTGAGTGTAGACATAACCATTTCCCAATTAAATGACAGCGTCATCGATATTGACGTTCTAGACAACGGCTATGCATTCCTCATCGACAATTCTGGTAACTCGATAGTACACCCCGCTCAGGGCGACCAGTCAATCGGGATCACCGCTCTTGAAATGGCAGGAACATCTGCCGCAGAAACAAGCACTTTCAACAGTATAGTATCTACTATGGCAGGAGGTAGTACTGGGTGGAGTACCTACCACAAGAACGGTCAAAAATGGTACATAGCTTACGCCCCCGTTCCCACCACCGAATATTCATTGGCTGTTGTGGTTCCCGAGGAGGATATCATTGGTGCAGTGTTGGCATTACAGAACTCGATTCTCACCCAGAGCAACACACAAATCATCCTTCTCATCGCGATACTAATTGCCGCCTTCGTTATCCTTTTCGCTATCAGCATCACAATCTCCAACCGAATCACACGACCCATCAAGGAACTCACAACACTAACCAGCTTGATGGCAGAAGGCGACCTCTCCCGTGAACTCCGGGGCGACGCCAGCGAGATGGTTCCAGAAATTGGGACGCTCCACCAAGCCTTTAGCAACCTATTGACGAGCCTAAGGTTTGGAAATACCGCGTATTATGGTGGCGACCTTGATAGGGCGTTTGCGAACTACACCAAGGCGTTGGAGCTCTTCAGGACCACGAAGAACCAACGAGGAATTGCCTTGGCAAAGAACAACCTAGGCAACATCTACCGGGCTTGGGGCGATGCATCAGCAGCTGAACGCCACTACCGAGAAGCCATCACCATCGGTGAGCGCATCGACGATGTTCAAGGTCTCGCCTCCCGATATAACAACCTGGCTCTCTTGAGGATGGACCAGGGCAAGAACAAGGAAGCCTTGAAACTCCTACAGAAAGCCCTGGGCTACGACGAGAAGGCAAAGAACGATCGCGGCAAAGTACTACGGCTAGCCAACATCGGACTCGTCCATCTTCAGATGAGACATAAAACCACAGCAAGAGAGCATTTCGAGAAATCTCTGGCAATCGCTGAACGTATCAAATACGACAGGGGCATCGCCTATGCCAAACTCCACTTGGGAACTCTCCTGATTAAAGAGAAAGACTACATAGAGGCACAGTCCCAGCTTGACTCGGCTCTCACCATCGCTAAGGACCTTGTTGACGTATCGCTTGTCGCCCAGTGTCTGGACAGGCTGACTGAGGTCCAAAGGGAACTAGGCTTTACAGAGACCGCTGACCGTTACGCAGCCCTCGTCACAGGACTCAGACAGAGAATGATCAGTCGAAAGGTCGTCCTCTTCTGTATCGACTATTCAGGATCAATGGGTGGACCCCGTATACGCACCGCAATCCGAGGAGCTAGAACCCTCCTGGACAAGCAGGTCAACCCACAGGACGATGTAGGAATCGTCACCTTCAGTGACCGAAGCCATGTCGCCCTTAAACTAACAAGAGTCGAAACTGGGAAAGACCAGATAGTGAGCGCACTTGAGAGCCTGATGTATCCACAGGGCAACACAGCCTTCTACGATGCACTAGGTGATGCAATGAAGCTCCTAGCCGAGGTGAAGGGCAGCGAACAACGCTGGCTAATCGCATTGACCGATGGCCTCGACAACTCCAGCCGCGACCACACAATCCAAGTCACACCTGGAAAAGAGATAGGAACAAGAGGCGACAAGTCGGTTCAGGGAGTCATTCACAGGAGTCTACTGAACGTGAACCTGATCATCATCGCGGTCGGTGACGAGCTTCGACGTGTCAAGTCAGGGCTCGAAAGACTTTGCACAGAATCGCCCAGAGGAAAATACATCGGTATCTCAGATCGACGCGACACCGAAAAAGCCATCACCGACGCCTTCCGAAAGGTGCGGGAGATTCTGGCACAAATCGACGTGGAGGGAATCCGCTTCGACCGAGAGTGAGGTGAAAAGAAATGGCAAGAAGTATACGCAGTAACGTTTTGCTCAGCTTCATCATAATCACCATCGTATCGATGGGGGTTATTGGCGGCATAAGCATCTACTTCACAAACGCAATCGGCCAAAGCACCACGGTTCAAAGCTCCGATGCGCTGAACAATCAGATTCAGGAGAACCTGAATGGGAGCTCTGATCTAATCGCAGGAATTATCCGAGAAAAATTCTCCAGCGCAGAAGCCATGGTGCTTGCGATGGCAAATGAACTCGAAGCCCTCTTCAACAACTCACGCTACGGATTCAGAGAAAGTTATTATGACTTCTGCTTCGAATACAACTACTCAGATCCAAATCTAGCACCCGCAGACACTCATTATGACTCTGCTTATGATGTGTACCTCTCCTGGAGCTACGCCAGTTACTACTTCAGAGACTCTGTTTACGGAAATTACACTCTGTACGACAACAACCCCAACCTGAACGATACCATCGAACGAGTGGCAAATATGGATTATATTTTCCAGAATATCCATGACACTGCACCTGAGTTTCGCTGGCTCTACATTGCCTTTGCTGGGTTTGACTTGTTCATCAATTATCCTGGGAGTATCGTCGCTGGTACCGACGCTGAACGGGATGCTGAATCCTACCTACCCACCACACAACCATGGTATCTAGATGTAGTGGCTGGTAACGGTGACATCGTCTTCACCGAACCCTATTTTGACGAGATAGACGGTGTTCCACTCATCACCATTGGTCGTGCAGTATACTACCCCAATGGAACCCTGATGGGTACAATATGTGGGGATATTTCAATTCAAGACCTTGTTACACAAGTTGAGACCTTCGAAATCCTTCAAACGGGATACGCCGCCCTCATCCAAACATCTGGCCTCGTCGTCGCCCACCCAGAAGCAGGAGCAACTCTACCACAAATCGAAGATGTGGAGGTCAACACCGCAGACAGCTCATCTGCACTATCAACGTCACAAATTACTACGATAACTTCAGGAACATCAGGGCTAATCACATACACCAGAAATGGGCAGGACCGGTACCTAGCCTATAGACCTGTAGGAAAAGGCGATTATCTCTGTCTAGTAATCGTCCCGGTGGCTGAAGCCATCGCTGCCATCGCTCCCTTGCAACAAAACATCTTACTAGCAAGTCAGACGACCACGTTGCAAGTACTCCTAATCATCGTCTTGATAGCAGTTGCAGCCCTCGGCATAGGATTGGTCATCGCGAACAGCATCATGAACCCCATCACCAGACTAACGAAGCTCGCGGTAAGCCTCTCCACCGAACGAGCACGCCAAGACATCATGTCAGGACTAGACCAGGAACTCAAGGACCTCGGAGGAACAGGAGAAATCGGCGACCTAACCCGAGCCTTCCGCGACATGGTCGACTCGGTCCGAGAAGAAGAACACCAGCTAGCAACCGGCAGCAAACTCTGCCCCAACTGCCAATCCCCCATCGGTCCACGCTGGAAGACCTGCATCTACTGTGGCCACGACCTAGAAGCACCAGCCCCAGTCGCCAGCGAAACCGAACGAGTCCGCAGACTCATCGCACGCGGCAAGTGGGAAGAAGCCGCAAGGCTTGGAGCACCCGCCGTTTCACCCCTCGCCAAGGCACTCACCGAAGGTAACCCCGACGAACGAAGAGGTGCAGCTGACGCCCTTGGAAAACTAGGCGATGCAGCAGTAGAGCCCTTATCCCGTGCGCTCAAAGACGACGACGAATACGTAAGATGGCGATC
>JAEOTB010000016.1 GCA_016840065.1 Candidatus Hermodarchaeota archaeon
GAGATTTGCAGTTATCCTATCTTTAGGAGAAATAAAAAATGCCCCTAACACCACCCAAAAAGCGAACGTACTGGATCTCCATCATCTTTTTCATCATTGGACTTGTCTTCTTTGTCATCGGACTCGTTGATCTCTTAGGCTACCTTGCGTTGACTGTTCTAGCAGGGCTTGGCCTCTGGTGGTTCATTTTCACCTGGCTCTTCACATTCCTAGGCTGGTTCATGTTGTTTGGTGGAGTATCCTGGAAAGGCTTCTAGATCGCCAGGAACAGATGTTCCGGTTTCTAGAAACCCCCCTCCTTTTTTTCTCCATGAGGTTGAGTGGAAATACTCTATTCATGGTTAATCTCCTTCTGGAAGCGGCTTTTAGAGGTGTCTAGCTCGGTTCTCCCTAATTGATATACACTACCGAAAGAGGATTGAACAGAAATCTAGCTTTTGTATTAGAAACGAGTACTAGGTTATATTGTAGGAGTGAACTCGTGGTGTCAGAGCAGCAGGATAAGGAGGATTTGTCGCGTAGGATTGAACGGCACATCAGTGAACTCCGTAGCCCTGACCTGGGCACTCAGAGTTCTGCTGCTTTCAATCTATGGGGCATTGGGGAGCCAGCCGTCAAGTATGTTCTAGAGCTTCTCAAGGACCCTGATGTAGAACTTAGGTTATGGGCTATATGGATTATTGACCAGATTGAAAGCCCAAAGGCGGTTCTCCCCCTAATCCATATCCTCAGTCAGGACTCAGACCCGCAGGCACGAAGAGCTGCAGCTGAAACCCTAGGCCACATAGAAGACAGCCTCGCTGTGCTACCCCTCATAGATGCCCTCCGACACGAGGATGCAGAAATCAGGGAAGCAGCAGCTGAAGCCTTAGGTCTGATTGGGGATGACCGAGCCGTCGAACCCCTTTGCAAACTTCTAGCAGAAGATAGAGTAGTGGGTGTCCGCCATACGGCTGCTTGTGCTCTGGGAGAATTACATGATTATCGCGCAGTTACGCCCCTAACACAAGCGCTCCAACACGACACAGGACAAACCGTGCGGAGGGACGCAGCATGGGCCCTGGGAGAAATAGGAGACCTACGGGCAAAGGAGGCCCTCCGCATGACACTCCAACAAGAGAAAGACAGAGAGGTCAAAGAAGTCATCACGGCAGCAATCGAGAAGCTCGAAGGAATCGAGTGATGGCATCCTTTTTAGGAGAGATTGCCAAGAGGAGAGTTGATGGACTCAGAACGCTCCGAGAAAGAGGATCAAGCTCAACAGGTTGACCAGCTCCTCCAAGACCTTAAGGATCCAGACCCCAGAGTGAGGGGAAGAGCTGCCACCGCCCTTGGAATGAAACGAGACCCTCGAGCCGTCAAATCCCTCATCCCACTCATCAAGGATGAAGAAAGAAGTGTTCGTAGAAGAGCAGGGTACGCACTCCACGTCATATGCACCGAGATAGGTACAGGCTTTGACTCCACAGTCCCACTCCTTCTCCCTTACTTGGAGGATGAAGATCCGAATGTGCGTTTATGGGCTACCTTTGTCATTGAACAAAACACTTCTGGAGCTCGGAAAGCAAAAGATATCCTCTTACGCCTTCTAGATGACAATGAGCCAGAAGTACGTGCAATGGCTGTTCGAGCCCTGACGAGTATCGATCCCCCGACTGTAGATATTGTAGACGCGTTCGTTCGACGCCTCCAAGATGAATCCTCATTAGTCCGTGGACGGGCAGTCAGAGCCTTTGAGAAAATTGGCGAAGCATCAGTTGAGGTTGTAGACACAATCATTACCCTCCTCAAAGACTCAGATGCTGTTGTTCGCTGGGCAGCGGCAGACGCGCTAGGTGAGCTAGGGAACCCACAGACCATTAAGTTCCTAAAAGAGGCCCTGCAAACCGAACATGAAGAAGAGGTATGGACCAGCATTCGCTGGGCTGTTGAGAAGCTAGAAGGCAAGGACTAATATCCATTCCGAGAGAAAGTCTGAACAGAAGGGATTATTTAGGTGAAAGGAAGGATATTCGATGGACCAGCTACTTATCCCTTCCTCTTAATGCTGGGTATCCTTTTAGAGGTACAACCTGCTTCTATTTTTATCATCAATAAGGGCGATGCGGAAACCAAATGGAGTCCAATAATGAGGAACTGGCACAGGAGATAACTGATCAGATTCGGGCTCTCAAGGATCCGAGAACCCGTGGGTTAGCGGTCTATGAGCTAGAGCGTAGAGGGAAACCCGCAGTAAAAGCTCTCCTGAAGGCACTCCAACATGAAAAACATGGTTTAAGAATGGGCGCAGCTGAAGCCCTTGGGAAAATTGGAGATAGACGTGCTGTAACGCCACTCATCAGGTGTCTCCAAGAAGATGAGAATGACTTTGTGCGAGCAAAAGCTGCTGAAGCCCTCGGACGGATAGGAAACCAGAGAGCAATCAACCCCCTCATACGAGCCCTAAAGGATAAGGCGGTTCGAAGAATAGCAGCCAGAGCACTGATTCGCATAGCACCCCGACGAGCGGTTAAACCTCTCCTAAAGGAGTTTAGAGGTAGAAGTCCTGAAAAGAGTCAGGCAGCAGCCGAAGCTCTAGAACTGTTAGAACTATGGGTCGTATTAGACCTCATAAAAGCCCTCCCAAAAGAGTCTATGAGAGTGAGGTTGTGGATAACCGAATTTGTAGGGAAATTTGGGGACTGGCGAGCAATAGAACCCTTACAAAAGGCGATAGTGAAAGAAAGTGACGCTACTGTTCGAGCTGCCTTGAGGAAGGCACGTGCAAAGCTCGAAGCAGATCAAAAATGGTGACCCTTCTCCAGGAAGGGGCTTGCATAAACCCCCCTGGACTAGCTTATCTGCCACAGAACTTTGCCAAGCTCCTTCAGCCAGGATAACTCCAAGGAAGCTTTCTGAAAATCCGGGTGCGCTGTCACCACCACTCCTTTATCCAAAGAGAGATGTTTGAATTGGGGGCAGGCAAAGAGCGGAGATACATCCACCTGCTTCAACAGATTCTCTTTGAGCCAGAGGGTTTGGAGGTTGGTGCAGTGTTGGAGGGGTGACAGGTCGATCGATGTTAATTGGTTTGAGTAGAGCATGAGGGTTTGGAGGTTGGTGCAGTGTTGGAGGGGTGCTAGGTCCACCGCTGTTAACTGATTCAAATCGAGGTTGAGGTCTTTTAGGCGGGAACAGTATCTGAGGGGGGCAAGATCTATTGAAGCTAACGGATTCCCCGCAACCCAAAGGGTTTGTAGGTTGGTGCAGTGTTGGAGGGGTGCTAGGTCCACATCTGTCAATTGGTTTACTGAGATCTCAAGTATTTGTAGGTTGGTGCAGTGTTGGAGGGCTGTGAGATCCAGGGATGTCAACTGATTCCCACCGAGCCAGAGACCCTGGAGGCTCGTACAGTGTTGAAGAGGCGATAAGTCCAGAGCCTTCAACTGATTCTCATCAAACTGCAGGGTTTTAATCCTGGTGCCCTGGAGTGGGCTGAGGTCCACCTGTGACAACAAATTCCTCTGAAGATTAAGCGTATGGAAGTCAGGACATTGTTGAAGGGGTGCAAGGTCTACTGCCGTCAACTGATTCAACCACAGCTGAATGGTGTGAAGGCGCGAGCAATGGCGGAGGGGTGACAGGTCTATGGACACAAGCTCGTTCACCTCGAGTCCAAGGTATTGGAGGTCGGGGCAGTGGCGAAGGGGAGCTAGGTCAACCGAATTCAGGGGATTATCTGAGAGTTGAAGCTTTTGGAGACGAGGAAAGTGGCGGAGCGGAGACAAATCGATGTCCACAATCCCCATTGCTCTCAGGTAGATTTCAGTCGAGGAGGTATCAAATCCACTGCTTAGAGCTTTGCCTTGAGCCACCTGATAATGGATGTCAACGGTGGGCACGTCTTGTTATCCTCCTACAAGGAGGGTTAGGATACTGGAGTATTTAGTATTTCTCATCGAGTCGAGGAAAATGAGAGAAAAGTCGAATGAAGGACAAGTTTAACTCGGTGTCTCCTTTGACTCTGATTTCTGTCTAGGTGTGTTCCTTTGAAAGAAACCTTGCGGTCCTTGATTATCGCGTCCCGATCCGAGTTTCTCCCAGCCAATCTGACCCAGTTCTTCATCGGAGTCGCATGGGGCATCAACCCTGCCTTGGGAATATCTTGGGATTTGTTGGTACTGCTGCTATTTCCTTTCCTAATAATCACGCTCGCCGCAGCGTGGGGTGCTCAGGCAAACAGTTTATTCGATTATGAGCTAGATTCCAGAGACAAAAGGAAGGCAGTCCTAGTTAAAGCAATGGACCACCTAGGCCCCAGCAAAGTAAAGGGATTTATGATTTTCGAGTTCCTTCTTAGCCTGCCCCTGGTCTACCTTCTGGTAACCTACAGGGCTAATTTGACGCTTCTCCTCATATGGGGCGTAGGTTCGTTTCTCACCTTCTTCTACTCCGCGCCACCCATCCAGCTCAAGTCTCGGTCCTGGCTCCAAGTACTCGCGATTATGCTGGTGCTCTCGATTTTTCCGCTTCTCTTCATGTTCTACACCCTCACTGCAACGTTTGATTTCATCTTCCTGTGGTTCCTCCTAGGGCACACCATGATTATCTGGAGTATCATCGTTCCGGCTGAGATCCGTGACTACTTCGGCGACAAAGCTCTCGACGTAGAGACCGCAACCGTTCGCCTTGGTCTGGAGAAGGCCTCTCGTGCCAGCGCGGTCCTCCTAGCCGTGGGGACCCTCATCGCCGGAGAAGCCCTGTTCATTCACCTCGTCATGGAAACCCACATACTGCTCACTGTGTCCCTCCTAGCCATGGCAGCGGCTACCATCGTGATTCTACGCCATATCATTCGGCTCAACACCCTCTCGACCGAGTACGAGGCAACCAAGGACCAGAAACTCACCGAAGCGATTGTTAACCTTTCATCCAATAATCCAAAATGGATTACCCTAGTCACCCAAGCGAGTGTCCTTGTATCCATAGTACTTTTAGTTGGTAAATTCCTCTTCTAGAAATGCAAAGAGGCGACTCTGTTGAATCCTAAAAGAGATTCGTTACCTAAGGGTTCTCTACATGCTGGCGTCAGGCGAAGCAGTTAGACCCAAGACTACTGCAGCCAACAAGTAGAGGGACTCTCTAATCCCTCAGAGTAGGATTTCTACTTTGAGTGGGATTTAGCCCGCCACAACAAGAAAAGAATAACACAGAAGACAATCACGATTATGGCAATGATACATAACCAGATGAAATCTATTGGTATCATCCAGCCTCCTTGAGTTTGGCTATCATACCAGTAGTAGCCCAGAGAGGTGCCGCTGCTATAGAGGGTGATTTCGAACCCCGCGCTGAGGAATTCTTGAGTTGTGTTCTCACCGCTTTCCAAATATATAATCAAAGGGTCTTGGAACTCTCTTGTGAGGTTCACTTGAAGATAGTCTGTAGTTTCATTACAAGCGACGAAGAGGGTGAAATTAATGGAAGTATCCAGGATATAGAAATAATCTATAATGGTCAGCGTCTCATCGGAGAGTGTGTAGGGTGCTCTGTAGGACCATCCATTGGGGAATGGTTGTTCTAGATTTGTATACCCGGCTGCCCCAGTACCTACTATTCCACTTAGAATAAGTGAACCAATAAAGAGCAAGCCCAACAGTGATAATCTTTTATGAATTTCTTCCGCCCCCGAAGACTCAAATGGTAACTTGGGAGAATATTGGTGTCTCCATCAATATTAGCTGAAGAACGCAGCCCTAAAAACATTAGTTACCGAGTGCGTCAGCGTTCAGCAGGCTTCCAAACTACGCTGTCACGCTGGACGAAGCTGGTCTAATAGAACGGATGTCGCCACACTTCTAGTTGTAACTCGTACGCACTCCCATGGGAATCACAAGTACTCATTAGCCACTCGGTGAAATACCCTTCTTGATTATAAGACTTTGATCCTTGTTGTGTTGTGGAGATACCTAAGCCATAGGCGGTTCTGGTACCATACCAATGGGGACTTTCCTCGATGTCATAGAATGGAGCTGGTGTTGCTGTAAGCCAATAGAGCTCTTTTTCCGTGAAGGATAACATGTAATCAACAATGATATCCTCACTATCGAACATATCTCGGATGTCATTAATGGCACCCATAACTGCAGATGCCAGACCCAGAACACCTCCCGCGACTCCACCAGTGACGATGTAGGATAGTGCGGTAAGCACTATCTCCAATACATCTAGGAGGGTATCTAGCCAACCAGGTAACTCATCGACTTCAAGTCCAACGTAATAAAGAACTACTTCACCAGTAGGGTCAATCCATAATGGCGGATGAAGGCGTGGAGACCCTGTGCTGCGAACAACACCTTCTTGAAAAGGCGCACCATCAAAGTGCTGATTCCTCGCCACTACTAACTCCGTTAAATCAGATGAATCCTTAGAAGCATAGGTAAAGGTGGAGTAGAGTGAAACTTCATCATACTCTTCGTCCGTGGCCCGATCACACCCCATAAAGGAGAGTCTGAATTGATACAGCTGATTTTTCCATGTTGAAGCCGGAATGATAACTCGAAAGACTGGACATAACCAGGTTTCTCGTTGACCAATATCTGGGTGTTCGCTAGGCGGGTTATTTCTTATCGAAAAAGCATATTGACCAGGTTCTAGGTACGGTAGTGAAAACGTCGCGTTGTCACGTTGTTGATTCCATTCGAGGTCCTCTCTTTGATGCCCAAAAATGAACGCCTCGGTTCGATGAACCTGCGTCCAAGTGCGTCCCTCAATCTTGTATATTATTACATCAGCAAAGATGTCATAGAAATTCATTCCAGTAAGTTTGATGACCTCATTTGCACTGAAAGTGGGTAGCGGAATGAAACGAGGGACTTCTAGACCACCCCTTACTTGAAATATCGAAAAAGGTGAGGGGTCTCTCTGAGGGGTTGTAACGTTGAATATAAACGGTGTATACACGTATGGATTAACAACTACTGGTCGGGACGACGGTTCAGGAATACCATTTATTTCGGGTGGTGGTGTTGGCGTAAATTCCTCAGTGAGGTTAAAGGCTAGACCTGGACGTTCAAGTTTAAAGTCACTGAACGCGATGTTGTTCTGGTATAGTTGTACTCGTTTTGCTACCAAGTACGCAGCAAAGTCATTAGTGATATTATCTAAATCAATTATACTCGAGAGCGGCAAATCGAAATAGTCCGGATGGAAGAGTGGTTCGGCATCATCCATGTATTGGTGGTACCGTTGGAGTAACCCCTGAATTTCTCCAATTACTGCAGGCGTAGCATTGGTCATCGCCTCCCCAACAAGCTCGTCGAAATAATCTTCATCGTATCCGTTGAGATAGCGTTCAATATAGTGGAGGATAAAAGGGGTCACAGGATCAGGTATTGGGTCATTATCCACTCTACGGGCTATCTTTTCTTCGAAGCTGCGTGGTATCTCCTGCCTGAAAAGTGGAAAGAGAAATGGAAGTACAAAGAACCAGATGAGTATAATGCAAATTAAAATTATCGCGATAATCCCAATGACTGTTTTCCGTTTCAAAATCATGCATCTCCTTATTTCCTTCTGCGTTTCCATATCAGAATAAGCACAATCGCTACGACGATTATGATAGCTACTACAACTATTATCAAAATCAATGTGAGATCTGGAGGTACAATGAACTCTGTGTAAGTGATGGTGACGCCGGTAATGACAGCTGTGTTGTAGTCATTTACGCTAGACAGAACGACGCACCAACGTAGGTCGCTTCCGGTGTGGTTGATGGTGAGGGGTGTTCCGGGGGTTATCGGTTCCCAGTTGAGTCCTCCGTCTCCAGAAATATACCAGGTTAGGGCAGTGCCAGATGGTGTTTGCCCTGTGTAGGTGAGTGTAGCAGTGTCAATCGGGTTGGTGGTGGTATCCACAGCTAGTGATTGGGCTACACAGGTAGTGATGAATGTATCCGCGGCACTACGCAGGAATCGAAAGATGAGAAGTGAGTCGCGGTTCGCGACATAAGCGTAATCACCGTGGATGGAAAGGCGAAGAGCGGCCATCCCTGCGTCAGTATAATTGGCTAGTTGTTGAATATGGGTGGGGTATTCAGCTGATAGGAGGTAGATTCCGCCTTGACGTTCAGTCGCTAGTATGTAGTCTCCAAAGATGGCTACATCATAAGTTCTGTTGTTTCCTGGCGGGTCATAGGAATCTAGCCAGGTGGAGATGCTCCATGGATCAGTAACGTTTACTAAGTAGGTGCCAAAGCTACCATCAGCGAGGGCACAAAAGTCCCCCTTAACGTCAACGCCCTCTAAATACGTTAATTCCAGATGGCTTGTGAGTTTTAGGTTGCTAAGGTCAGTAGCGTCGTAGACGTATAGGCCCCGGTCAGTGAATGTGGAAAAATCATTCGCAGTACAATATATGGAGTGTCCTTGTTTGTGAACTGCTGTGTAGTTATACCCGTGACCGACTATATCAATGTCGACGTTGATGTTAAAGGGGTTTGAGATGTTAACGAGGATTAATCCGTAGGTTCCATCAGCCACGCAGGCGACATCCCCGTCTACGCAGAGCCCATAGCCTTCCGAGAAGTGGCGGCGGGAGCGAAAGATGGGATTAGCAGGGTCTGAGACATCGACAGCCCAAAGTCCTCGACTCGCACTCACCGAGGAGGTGTCTAGTACAAAACAATAGGGGCCCTGTGCATCGATGGCGATGTAATTCACGGTTGTGGCGTGGCTATATTGGGTGATAAGTGTAGGATTCGCGGGATCGTTCACGTCGAGTGCTAGTAATCCATCAGCACCCGCTGCGACGAAAGCCGTATCGCCTTGGACAACAACGTCCCATGCCTCATAGGTGCTGTAACTTCCAACCAAAGGCAAATCGGTGGCGACCATTCCAACTCTGTAGATTTGAATGTCGTCAGCTGTTCCGATGACGATGTGTTCACCAAAGAGCGCCGCATCATACGCAGTAATCCCGCTAATGGCATCCACATAGATTACATTTGTAGGATTTGAGACATCGAGAATTTGGATTCCACCGGTGAGGTCTGCGACGAAAAGGGTATGCCCCTGTAGCGCAAGCCGTTGCGCATTACCTGGTGTGTTATAACTGCCGAGAATAGTGGGCGTTGCGGTATCACTGACATCGACTATCTGGACACCACTCGGACCATCCGCGACGTAGGCGATGGTTCCATCGACGAGGACATCAGTAGCGTTCCCTGGAGTATTGACACTGCCCAGAGATGTAACCGACGAGGGGTTCGATACATTATAGATTGAAAGCCCATTCGTCCCTTCAGCGAGGAAAGCGAGTTGACCCTGCACCTCCAATCCAAGGAATTCAGAGAGTGCCACTCCGCCAACCCCAGCAAGTTGGCTTGGGTCTTCAATATCGATGATAGCTAAATCATTAGTGGTGCTGCCGAAGACGGAGACATAGAGGAAATGTCCCTGTATTTCAAAATCTGTGATTTTACCGTTACCTCCAGGTAGTATTACATCGAGACCAGTAATTTGATACGGATTGCTTATATTGTATGCTCCAATCCAGGGTGTTCCGTCAGAATCACCTACGAACCCCACATCGCCCTCCACTTCTACTGATAACAGATAATCTGCAGGAGATATCGTATCGAGTGGATCTATAATATTGACGTCGGAGATGTTAAAAATCCGAAAGGAATCTAGACCGACCGTTGGGTCATAGAGCACGGCGTATGCTTTCCGACCTTGGACATCTAGGGATCGGACAGGGTAAGGTGTTGTATAGTTGGCGGTTTTCGTTATGTAGTAGTATCGGGGGTTACTGATTGCACCATTGCCCCATCCTTCGGTTGTGGTTGCTAAGCTGTCTTGAAAAGTAGAAGTTGTGAAGTCCTCAGTGTAGGTTCCAGTGGCGCGGAACGGGGAGCCAGAGGCTAGTCCAGAAGAAGATGGCAACACGGTGATGAATAGAATCCACAACAGGAGTGAAATAGTAAGAAGTTGGAGCCGACGGTACTTTGGATGAGTAGAACTCATGATATCCATCCTCCGAAATAGATACCAGAAAGGTGATGTCGCAGCGACTAACCTATTCTAGTAGAATCTGCCAGCAAGGATGTGTCGAGGTGGTTTTTTAAATTGTGTAACCTAAATCGTCACCAAAACGACAAAAAACGAGGAACATTCCGTCGTTTTACTAACAACTAAAAGTTTCGGGGCGTTCCTAGATACTTATAACCTATGGATGCTAATCTTCCATTTAGGTGTGAGGAGCGAAGCCCCGTGTTATCAAGTCAGTTCGATGAAGAAACTGGGCAGGCGATTGAGCAGCACCTCAAGGATATTGAATCCTCGAAGGAGCGAGTCCGGAAAGCAGCAATATCTGCGCTAAGACGGATAGGGGAGCCCGCCATAAAGCCCCTGATAGCCCTACTGAAGCACGAGAGGGCAGATGTCCGTAAAAGGGCTGTAAAGGCTCTGGGGCGTATACGTGACACACAGGCACTGGAACCCTTGCTGGATATCCTCCAGAAGGATGAAGAAGAAATCGTACGCTCAAGGGCAGCTTGGGCGTTGGGCGAACTCAGGGACAGGGAGGCAGTTGAAGCCCTGATATCCGCCTTGGAAGGAGACGAATACATTGTCCGGGTAAAGGCTGCTGAAGCCCTGGGCGCACTTCGAGACCCAAGGGGAGTGGATGTCCTCCTAGAGGAGCTCAAGAGCACGGACTGGAGCCTGCGCCTTATGTCCGCTTGGTCCCTTGGAATGATTGGTGACCCCCGAGCGCTGAAGCCCTTGAAGAAGGCGCTTAAGGACGAGGAAAACGAAGCTGTCCTGGAAGCCCTGGAAGAAGCCCTAGCCGAACTAAAGAGCAAGTAGTGGAATTGTATTTCCTCTTGTAAGAATCAGTGAATCCATTCCTGATTATACACTTTTAAGGAATTAGATAGGATGGGCTGCTGAAAGGAGAGAATATTCATGAGGAAAGTTAATCTTATTTTAGCTGGTATTGTTTTCATAGGATTGATTTCTGTAATTCCATGTATTCTTGTCCAGTCCTCGTCCCTATCTTCTGCTGGACATGTCGAAAACGGATCGCGTAATCTCGCTCAGCCCTTATCAGATTTCACCGTTGTGCGGTTCTATTTGTCACCAGACGCTCTCGATGTCGATGCCAATCTCGTGCCCATCACGCTTGAGGTCTTCTTTTCCTTCGATTACAATGCCTCTTTTGACCAACTGGAGATAGATGTGTTCTTCTGCGAAGATA
>JAEOTB010000003.1 GCA_016840065.1 Candidatus Hermodarchaeota archaeon
GCAGCAGCTGCTGAAGGAACATCGATTCCTAGAGCGCCACCCAGCTTTTCTTTACTTTCTACAAAAAGATAAGGAACATTCTTCTCTCCGCACAGAGGTGGAAGATGAAAGACAATTTCAGGAGGATCACAATCCTCTGCAATCACAACTAGTTTTGCTATACCTCGCTCGATAGCTTTTGTAGTTTCGTTTGTGCCTTTCCGAACCTTACCAGTATCTCGGGCAACTTCAATTATTTCCAGAGCTTTATCCTGAAGCTCTTTCGGGGCAGTGAATTTAACATGGGGTTTTGACAACAAGAACACCTCATTAAGGGGGTTCATCGGGTCTTGTCGATGTCAGCCAGCTACTAAGTGGTCTGGCTGGAGAAGAGAGTAGCCCGTAAGATTCCTTTTAACCTTTTTCCTCAACCGTCAATCAGGGCGCCGTCCGTTTTGCTAAGTAGCGAAGGTCTTCACCCCAACCTCGGAGTTCAAGCCAGTTCCGCGTATTCCCACCTATCAATACAGGTACTTGATTAAGTTCTCTGAGATTGGATGCCCCAACAAGAAACATTGCGGCTTTCAGTCCCAAAATAAGAGTATCGAGATGTTCACTTACATCCTTCGAACTCGTAGCAGCAGGTCCTAGTACTGGTAAGGCTACGCCTACTAGAGTGGCACCTAGCGCAATGGCCTTGGCACACTCAATCCCAGTTCGGATACCACCAGAAGATATTATAGGAATCTTCACTGTGCGCGACGCTTCAAATGTGCTAACTGCAGTTGGTATGCCCCAGTTCGTAAACCAGCGCCCTAAGATGGCTTTCTGGGTGTCCTCACCTTTTGCGCGCTCCACTTCAACGGCAGGCCAGCTGGTGCCGCCTAATCCCGCTACATCGATTGCTTTTACTCCTACCTCAACTAGACTCTTTGCGACCTCGCTGGAGATGCCTGCACCAGTCTCTTTTGCGATTATAGGAATGGATAGCTCGTGGGAAAGGGTAAGAATTGCTTTGAGTACACCAGTAAAAGTGGCTTCACCTTCTGGTTGAACTGCTTCCTGAGCTGCATTGAAGTGGATAGCTAAAGCGTCAGCATCAATCATGTCAATAGCCGTTTGCGCTTCCTTGGCCCCATAACCGAGTGAGAGCTGAGGAGCACCAATGTTTCCGACAAGAAATGCTTTAGGAGCACTTTCCCGCGCAATTGCAAAAGATTCGGCGAGAAGGGGATCTTCAATCGCGGCGCGTTGACTGCCTACACCCATTGCCAACCCTAATTCCTCAACTGATTGAGCAATATTCTGGTTGATTGAAGTCGCTTCACTATGTCCTCCAGTCATTGCTGTTACTATTATTGGCGCATCTAGTTTGTGTCCGAGGAAACTACAGCTCAAATCCACATTGCTAAGATTTATTTCTGGTGCCGCGTTGTGCACTAGTTGGATATCATCAAATCCCGTAGGACACGCTGATTGGACTTCGCGCTCAAGACATATTCTAATATGATCTAATTTGCGTTCCTCTGTCAAGGACTGTTTCCTTGTTCTACTTGTTTTTCCAGAGGAAGTAACCACTCAGGCAGCCTCCATTAAATCCAAGAAGCGATGTTTCAATCGAATGATGTTCATAGTTCCGCTTTCCAATATTTTATCTGATTTCAACAAGCCCCTTTGTAGCATCAACATACAGTTTATCGCCTGTTGAAATCTTTTCGATGGGTATCTTATCAACTGCAGGAATGTCGCTAATGATACAACCGACTGCAGTAATAGTTTCGCACTCCTTATTGATGATGGCGACAGGAGCTTTACCTGTTTTCGCCAATTGGTATATCACATAAGAGCCTACAGTTGAACCCTTTCCTCTTGGAAAAACAAGAACCTTCCCTGTAATTGATTTCCCTTCTAGTTCGTGCCCTTTTTCAACTACAACAGCTGAATCTGGATCTACACCACCATAAAACGAAATGCCCTGGCTAGTTACCAATGCTTCCCCAGTAGCTGTTCCTTTGGCAATCTTACGACCTTGAAACTTTGTCATCCCGATAGGGCCTCCTGAATACACTCTTCTAGTGACAGATGCTTTGTTTTGAATTTGTGGCGCCCCTGTGCGTAATAGCAGCCTTTCGCAGAGTCTGTAGCTAATCCTTGGAAGCGGCCCTTGATAGGGGCGACGACACAGCATGTGTCACAAGCGAATTTTATTCCTGATGCTTCGATTATGGCAGTATAACCTACTCGGTCAGCAATACTCTTCGTTGGGCGCGCGGTGGTTACCCACGTTTCTTTCCGAACTTGTTTCCCTTCTACAAGCTCTGCAATACGTCTAATTTCCCGGATGGATGCGTGTGGACAGCCAATGCTAACAAAATCGATGACAGCTTCTTCGTCGTTCAGCTCCTTCTCTGCTTTTACAAAATCTTTCTCAGTTATTAGAAGGAGGCCCTGGGGGATTTCTGTCTTGTTTGGTGTGATGCCCTCCATATGAAATAGGGCAGTTCCTCCGTAGGTTGCGACAGAAGCGCAAAAGGCTTTCAATTCATCTGTAGTGGCTCGAGGAATTCCCCGGATATACGGAATTGTCCAATCGGTGTTGCCATCGAGGATATCGCCAATCACTTTACCCAAGGTTCCAAATCGGGCTGTACCTTCAACTTTTGCCTTCACTTTGATGGTTATGTGAGCTTGGCGGTTCTTTTCAAGGTGGTAGCCGTATTCGGGTGTTACACCTGTTATGGCAGCAGCTAAAGCGCTTGGACCACCTTCTCGGTTGGTTCGAGCTCCAATAACCGAGTTTGCGAAACACACTGCACTACTTTCCGCCCACGCTATGTGTTCGCCATAATGAGGCAAATTACCTACTAAATAGGGGGTACAAGTACAAGTCGTTATTATTCCCATCTTGGCAAACGCTTCAACTACTCGTCCCTGATTTTTAGCGAATTCTGAATCGATACCGAGTGCTCTCCAGTTATCTAAATCCATTCCTGCAGGATTTAATGTCGTTAGAACTCGGACCCTACCATCCTTTGCCATTTCTGCTAGCCATTCTAAACCGGGTTCACGGAGATTTGCGTAGCTGACTCCTGCGATTTGAACTGAGGTAACGGGGAGCATTCGTTTGGCATCGTAGATTTCGCCTAGGGCTACCAGAATCTCCATGCTTTTTTGGGCTGTTTTTGCATGTTTTCCTGCTAGCATTTCTTGCTCAATAGCCGCCAGCTTCATTTACAGTTCACTCCAAATAATCTTTCAAATCCACTTCAGGAAAGGGTGCAAGGTCGTAACCAGTTCCTTTCAGTGGCTTGGTAAGGTCAAAACCCATCTTTGTGGTTAGATGTGTTCCGTGTTCTCCGCTTGGGTCTAGGCTACTGCCTCTTTCCTTCGGCTTCACGACTAGGTCTCGATCACCTTGGAAGCGCGTGGCCATCGCCCATTCCACTTGGAGGGGGTCATAAATATCGATGTCACTGTCCACCACAAAGACGTGTTTACAGCTGCGGTGCCCTGCAAAGGCAGCATCAATGGCGCGTTTGCCATCGTCTTCCTTTTGCTTTTCGATTTGAACGATTGCATGAAGCCAGCTACATCCACCAGGATTAATGTTAACATCTAGACATTTCACCCCTGCCTCAACAACTTTCCTAAAAATTGTAGGTTCACGAGGCATACCCATTAACACTTTATGCTCAAATGCCCCTGGGAGTAATGCCTGCCAAATCGCATCTTTTCGGTGAGTAATGCATGTAACCTCGAAGATAGGTTCTTGACGAATAACATCATAGGTTCCAGTAAGATCCACAAAAGGACCTTCATCGTGACGTTCGTTTAAGTAGACTCGACCTTCGAGAACCCACTCACAATCTGCTGGGATTAGCAACTCTGATGTCTTTGCTTTCACAACACGGATAGGTTCAAGGGCATTCGCGATTTCAAGCTCGTTGATACCGATTTCGACCGAGGTTGCAGCTGCTACTAGAATGTTAGGTGAGTTACCAATGCAGAAGGCTACAGGCAGTTCACCTTTCTTTTCCAGAAACGTGTGAAAGTCCCGACGTGCTACTATTCGTGTACTCATCTTGGCCTTCGAAATCTGCATAGCCCTGTGAAAATCTAGATTCTGTCCATAATCCTCATGGGCTGTAACGACAACCGCTGATGAGATATAGGGACCGCCATCACGTTTGTTATGAAGAAGAATAGGAACCTTATCCAAGTCAACCTTAAGCTCCACTACCTCCTGACATGGAGCTTTCTCAACAACCGTAGGCAGCGACCGTTGTTTGATTGCACGTGTTAAAGTGGGGATAAGGTCACTAGTGGATATACCTAGATAGGTAGCAATGCTGTCTTTTGTACAAAAGATGTTGCCCATTATCCGATAATCAGGGGTTTCTTTGACATTTTCTAGGAGGATAGGTCGCGGTTCCACTGCCTTGAGGAGTCCCGCCGCCTCTAATTTCTTTGATACAATATTGCTGACTTTGAGAAGCTGCCCTTCTTTATCCAGCCTTTCAATATATCTTCGCAATCCCATGAACTACACCTCTAGAAATTATACACCAATTCGGGTAGTCCAAACGCTGTACCCGCGCTGTTCGATGGTACCCGCAACATCACGCTGTAATGCCCGTCCTGGTGTAAGAGCAATTACGTTTCCCCCACGACCAGTTCCCGTCACTTTCGCGCCCCATGCACCCGCCTTTCGTGCAACACCAACAATCTCCTCGATTTCATCGCAGGTGACGCCAATTTCGATAAGGAGGTTGTGGTTTTGGTTCATTAACAAACCAATCAATCTCAGATCCATTTCTTCCAAACCTTGACGGCCAGCTTCCACGATATTCTTGTAGTCCTCAAGAATTTGCTCAAACCAGTTCGTTTTTTCCTCCTTCATACGCCGGACATCGCCTACTACCTCTTTTGTGCTTGCAGTAATCCCTGAGCTGGCTATGACCAGTTCGGTGGGTTCTTTCAGTTTGATTGTTTCAACTGTAGGAGGTCCACCAGAGGTACCTCTTTGAAACCATACGATGCCTCCAAAGGTGGCAACAGTGTTATCAATACCACTTGGTGTGCCGTGATAGCCTTTTTCACCTTCAAAGGATGCAGCATTAACTTGATGGTCATCCCATCCCAGTTTGAACTCATCGTTCAACGCGCGAGCTAGTGCTGTGCAACTGGCTGCACTAGCGCCAACTCCACTAGCACAAACTAATCTTCCACCCAAGGCTATGTGAATTCCCTGTTCGCTCAAATCTATGCCCGCAAAACGTACAACGTTATCGATTGAAACCCGCTGTTCCTCCATCTTCTTACTCTTATATCCAGGTACAGCCGGTCTACTATCAGTTAATTTCCAACCGGGTGATGAAATTCGCCGTACATAGCATTCAGTGCTTGAGCCGATTGCTGCAGCAATAGCAGGTAACGCTTCACCCTTATACTCATACAGCACGAAATGCTCTCCAAAAAGAATGGATTTTCCATATCCGCTTCCTTTGCCCATATTTCGACACCGAAACGAGCTAGTTAGAGGAACTTAATAGCCTTTTCTCTATTTGTATACTTTTTCTTTCCTCAAGTCCCTTTGGAGTTAGATTTGACAGTTAAAGCACGCGTGTTGTTTGGTGCTATACATTCCCTTTAGCAACGGTCTACTCTGTACGACGAAGTGTGGCGACATAGTCTTCTGGTCGCAGATTGAACTCTGCATCAGGAGTCAGTTCACCCCTTTCTTTGAGCACTTCTCGCGTTAATAACCAAAACACAAGCGCAAGCGATTGCCGACCCTTATTATTCGCAGGAATTGCAAGATCAATATAGGATAGGGAGTTATCCGTATCTACTAGAGCAATGGTAGGAATCCGGATTTTCGCTGTCTCTTTCACGGCCTGATAATCCGCTCTGGGATCAGTAATTAAAACCAACTCAGGCTCAGTATATTGAGGAAGTCTAGGATTAGTGAATGTACCAGGAATGAATCGCCCAGCCAGCGCGGTGGCTCCTATCGCACTACTAAATGTGCGGATGGGTTTCTGTGCATATTGACGAGCCCCGACAACAACGATTTTTGAGGGATTCTCTTGACGTGCAAGAGTTTTTGCGGCAATACGTAGTCGCTCGTCAAATTTCCGGATATCTAGAACATAAAGTCCATCTTGTCTGATACGATAGATGTAAGGCTCCATTGAAACAGTTTTGACTTGAGTGCCAATATGGATACCAGCGGCAAGGTATTGGTCTAGAGGTATGAGAAGGTCTTCAGTCATTTAGGTTTTCTCCGCGAATTGTAGTATGTCATCAATTAAATCAACGTGGCTAATTAGCATCCGGCGGCAACAGTATCGTTTAAGCCCAAGAGAGTCAAGAACAGTTGCTGGATTTTCTCCTTGACGAATTCGTCGACTATATTCGGTCCACTTATCAGCGACTAGCCGACCACAGGTAAAACATCTAATTGGAATTATCAAAGACTAATCTCCTTTAACGGTAACTCTTTTGTTTCCGAGCACGTGCACCAGGACCTCCAAATTTCTTGGGTTCCCTGCGCCGCGAGTCTCCTGCAATCATACTTCGATCATAATCGATGAACATTGTTCGGAGGTCGATGCTCTTGGTGAAATCAACAAGCCCCTTTGCGATAGCCATCCGAGATGCTTGCGCTTGACCCATTACACCGCCTCCACGAACATTTATACTAATATCTACTTTTTCAGTTACCTCTTTTGGTGCTAGAAGGAGAGGCTCTTCGATGATCTGTCTAGCAATTTGAGGCTTTACGTGGGCCAGCAATATCTTGTTAATGCGAACCTGTCCCGTTCCTTCACGGACCGTTGCGCGAGCGATTGAGGTTTTTCGTTTTCCTGAACTCACTACAATTTTCATGATTTATCCCTTCCAGCCTATTTCACGGGCAATCTCACTAAGGTAGACAGTACGACGACCTGATCGTGTGAACTCGGGGAGATCAAGACGTCGCTTTATTGTAATTTCCTCGGGAGCCCATTGATAAACACGAAGACGTTTCAAGGCTTGGCGACCACGAGCACTTTTCCAAGGCAGCATACCTCGTATCATTCGACGGAGCATATAGTGAGGCTCTCGCCAATGGAGAGGACCTTTCCAAGGCGCGCTTCGTGTGCGAATGTCAAGATGCTCTTTAAATTCTTGGATAATAGAAGCACGGTTACCAGAAAGAACCGCTTTGACAGCGTTGATAACAATAACGTGTTCTCCTTGGAGAAGTTGTTTGGCAACGATGCTGGCAATCCTTCCTGCTACTTTGTCAGTGGCATCAACAACTAAAGGCTCTATTACAGTAGATTCCTCATCAGTTACAGATGCAGTCTTCCTTTTTGACAATGTTAATCTCTCCTCACATTATTAGTCTAAGATTCTTTCCTGAAGGATTTTTTTCCGCCAATTGTTCAAGTGAGAAGCATTTCCCACCTACAGCCTTAATTTTTGTGCGGGCTTTCGAGGAGAAGGAAACTGCTGCAACTTGTAGTTTATCAGTTACAATACCTTCTGAGAGTACTTTACCAGGAACCACCATGGTATGACCCTTCTCGAAATGTCGTTGGAGGTCGGCAACATTAACGACAACACGTGCTCGGCGAGGGCCTTGAAGTCGTTCATATAATGTACGCCAGATTCGCCCTCCTGGCGTTCTAGACTGTCGTTTTAATAGGATTAGAAGACGTTTCTGCTGTTCGTTAGTTGTCTTTGTTCGCAATGATTATCACTTCCTGGATTTTCTCTTAGATCTGGTTCTTTGACCGGGAAACTGAGCGATGAGCTGTTCTAATCTTTCTTTGAAAACATCAAGACCCTTCTCAAATATTGTTACAGGAGGTAGAGCGCCTGTTGATTCAAGTACAAATATGAAACTTGTATTGTCATAATCTATCGAGATTGCCTGCCCGACGCATTCCTTGGTGCAAAGATTGCATAGGGTGCAATCCATTTCCCTGGCGACAACAGCTTTTCCGCTCTCCATTTCGAAGACCTGTTTGAAGCAGACTTTTACACATTCTTCGCAGCCATCACACTTCGCAGGGTCTACTTTTACATGAGGTACCATCTTGTAAGCTACGGAGGAAACCGGTTGCCATTTTGCGTGCACTCTTCCTATGCCTAGCTTAGCAAATGCTTCAACTACTATCCGCTGACCCTTCGCAAGCTTTGCAATAGGAATGTCATCACTAACCGGAACTATGTCAGGATCCTGAGGTTTTAGATCTCCTGTGGTTGCGACATAACCGTTCTCAGGCGCTTCAACCTCTAGAGTAAACCCGACTTGACATAGATTGCAGCCAACACCTTCACATTCACATTTTTCAGGCATTGTATAGCGATCAAGATTAGTGCGTAGAGGAACTAAACTAAGACGATGAGCAATAGTTTCATCAAACAATGGTGACTGGTTCTCGAGTATTACAACTTCGTGGATTGCCATTACTGGTGTTTCAGAAAGGATGATGCGGCGTAGGGAGTTCATGAAGCCAGGGTTTACATCTTGAATGAGTAGAGTAATCATATCCTCAGTTTTTTCTAGCAGTGATACCTTCAAGTTTATACAACCCCGCAGCTTACACCACATTGACTCCTTATACTCGACGACCTCTTCGCCCTCCAGGGCGGCGTGTACCATCATGAGGCATTGGCGTTACTTCTTCAATCCGTCCGATACGGAGCCCCGCTCTCGCTAACGCACGGATGGCTGCTTGGGCTCCTGGACCCGGTGTTTTGGGACCATGTCCTCCTGGGGCACGTACTCTGATATTTATTCGCGTGATATTTCGATCCATAGCAGTACGCGCAGCACGAAAAGCTGCTTGCATGGCAGCGTAGGGTGAACTTTCATCACGATCAGCCCGAACAATCATTCCACCAGAGGCACGGGCTATGGTTTCAGCACCAGTTAAATCAGTTATGTGTACTATCGTGTCATTATAAGAGCTGTAAATATGAGCAATACCCCATTTCTCCTTACTCTCAACAGGGGTGGGAGTTCGAACCCTTCGACTTCCTCTGCCTTCTCGCCGAGACGATTTAGGCGCACTTCGTCTTGTTGGTTTCTCAGCTTCAGCGGGTTTAGGTTCTGGCTCATCTTCAGGTGATTCAGAAGACTCGGTTGGAGGGGGTGTTGTACCCTTTTCTTTCTCAGACGTTTCATCAGATGCTGGATTTGTTTCTTCCTCAGTCATTTTTCATTCAACCTTATCATTCCTTTTACTCAGACCCCTTTGGTTGGGATTCTTTAGTTGGTTTTGAAGCAGGGGCTGGTTCCACCTCACGGCTGGGGCGTTCAGGGTGACTCGCACTACGGTAAGGGCTACCAGTTGAATATTTCAGAGTCTGTTCTTGCCCCCTTTTTAGGAGCATCCCTGGCGATGAGACGCGATGGTTATCCAGCATGATATGTCCATGTGTAATAAGCTGGCGAGCGTGATGTAAGGATTTCGCCAATCCCTGTCGGAATACCTGAGTCTGTAGCCGTCTTTCTAGAACATCACGGATTGTGAGATTCAACACATCATCTAGAGTTGAATGCTTCTTCAATAAGGACAAGCGTTGCAAGCGTCCTAATAGCTGTGTCTCTTGAAGCCCACGACTTTCAAAAGGCATAGCAAGAATGTCACGTGTTATTCCTCGACACCGAGCTAATAGCGCACGATGCCTCCATAATTCACGCTTATTTCGTAAAGCGTATTCACCCACGAAGTTTAGCTCCTCTGCAAGGCGCGTCTTCTGGAAAGGATGCCCCGGTGAGTGATATTTCTTCTTAGGTTTCCGTATACCTCCCATTATTTCTCGCCTCTTAACCTCTTCGTTTGCGTGTTACACCTACTGTTCGGCCCTTTCGACCTGTGCATCGTGTTCGCTGCCCTCTCACTTTTAAGCCAAGTCCGTGACGAATCCCACGCCAACACTTAGTTTTCATAAGATAATCTATATCCATTTTCAGCTGAAAGTCTAAATCAGCACCAACAATATGCTTGTCTAGACCAGATGCCATGTCCTTACGGCGATTCACCATCCAATTCGGTATCCCGAACTTATGGGGCTCCTTCAGAATCTCCTCAAGCTTCCCGATATCCTCATCTGAAATGAAACCCGCTCGTTGATCAGGATTCAATCCAGCTGCCTTCACTAAGATGAAGGACAAACGATGACCTACACCCTTTATAGCGCTGAGCGCTTTGTCTAGCTTCATCGTTCCGTCAATATCTGTTCGGGCAATACGTACAATGTGGCGAAATGAGGAGGACACTTTAGCACCTCTGGAATTGTGATAGCATCAGCTCTAAGGCTACCGCAGGAAGGGGATACAAGAGGCTCTTATAAATTCTTTGATGTATTGACGACTATAGTATTGAAGATGACGGCGCATTTTCCCCATGAAGATAAGTCATTGAATCCCTGAGCAAATCCTTAAAAAGGAAAAAGGTTGGTGACAACATAGCCGTGGTAGCCTAGCCCGGTAGGGCGCTGGCTTGGAACTGATTCCTCATCTGAACCGAAAAGCCAGTGACCATTGGTCTCGTGAGTTCGAATCTCACCCGCGGCGCCATCCCTCATTTTAGTGAGATATTATGATTTCTGCCATAATTTTGGATAGACATCTGGTGCCATTATAACCCGATCTGTATCTACCACAATACCAGATTTGGCATCTATAATCACTTCAGTAGTTTGTTGAGCAACACCAGTAGCAACCAGTTCACCCTTTAAAGTCATTATTGCTACAATGTCGCCGCGTTTAATATCTGAGTGTAATTGGAGTACTCCAGCGACTGCTAAATTTGCCCCATGACATATCGCACTCACCGCAGAGTCACGAATAATGATTTTTGGTAGATGCCGCACCCCACTTTCGAGTGGCTGTAGATAGCGGCTTAGTAACCTTGTGTCATTATCCTCTTTCCAGAAATGATATGCATCAATTAAATCGTGGAGGGTGCAAAGTGTCTTGTCCTCCTTAAAGGGACCTGAGCGGCTTCTGCGAAGCTCAGCCATATGCGCGCCGCACCCGAGGACCTCTCCGCAGTCGTAAACAAGCTTCCTAATGTAAGTACCAGCTTCACAACCAGTTCGAAATAGAACATCCCTTCCTTCTATTTCCAGTATTTCTAGATAGTAGATATTTCGGATTCTGAGCTTGCGCTTCACTGAAGAGCGGAGTGGGGGGCGCTGATAGATTGGGCCAACAAATTCTTTACAGGCTGCACGGATTTTTTCTTCTTCTTTCTCCTTATGCAGTCGCATAATACAAACATATTCTTTACCTGCAGTTAACAGGGACTTGGCAATCTTCGTGCTATTTCCTAACATCACTGGAAGGCAGCCTGTGACTTTCGGGTCGAGTGTACCTGAGTGACCAGCTCTATCAATGCCTAGAATGCGCTTAACCCAGGACACTACTTCGTGGCTGGTTGGTCCAGGTGGCTTATCGAGGTTGATAATCCCATTATTAAATAGATCTTGTAAGCTGCGATTTTGTGGGGTTATGCCATAGGCTGGGTTTGTGGTATCCTCAGCTCGAACTACTAGTGTTCTTTCTTTGTCAGCGGGTAGCCGCCGTATCGTCACAACCGGGAACCTCACAGCCTCCAATAAGGGTGAGGAGTTACTTCTCTCCTTTCATGAACTTTTCAAGCTTGGCAGCTGTAATAGCCTTAATTACAGCTTTATCATCAGCACCAGAATTGATTTTAATTTCGTGTTCGGTGGGTGCGATGTGATCCACGTTAGCTCGTCTGCGACGAACTCCTGAAAGACTTTGTGGTCCAGTGACCAGCACGAAGTTCTTGTCAATACGTTCAACTACAACACACGGTCTTCCCTTTTCACGACCATGCGTCTTCACCACGACTCTACCAACTATATTTACACTCATATCATCAACCTCCGCCGTTTGAGCGTCAGCACCCATGTCGCCACGAATGCTTCATCCTATTTCCTCGAGGAGGACAAGTAGTTGGCACTCAACAGCTATCCAATTAATAAATCTATTCCGTCAAACCTGAAAAGTTACAAAGGTAATTTTCCACAGCCTCAACACAGATGGCGACGGTACCCTCTGCGTCCCACCTTGCTGTGTTAAGAACCAGGTCAAATAGCCTGATTGCCCCAACATCGATACCGTAAAAATCCTGAAATCGTTTTTTCTGACTTTCTTCTCTGGCTAGGGTTTCCTCCATCACTTCTTCAAATGGCCGTTGCTCCCGCTCGGCTATCCTGCGTACTCGCACCTCCAGGGGAGCATACACATAGATCTTAATATCGGCCAAGTCACGCGCAACCCATCCAGCAATATATGCATCGAGGACAACATCTCCTCTTGCAGCTTCCTCCCTTGTCCTGTCATCGATGGCACGGTCGATTTTATAATCTTGTTCCGCTATCAAACCGAACTCAGCTAGTGTTTTATTATGTTCCTCCGCCAGTCGTCGGAAAATCATCCCTGCTGACACATATCGCAAGTCGAATGCTTCTGCCAATGCCCTAGCGACAGTAGATTTACCAGCGCCATGTTCTCCGCTGACAGCGATTGTGAGAGTCGTAGATACACCTCCACAAATCAATCTAGGAAACAGGGTTTATGTTGGTGTCATAGATGTGCCCAAGATACGCTGCCAAATCATGTTCCCCAAGAGGCTGCAAATCATATACCAGATCACATAGAACAGCCCCTGTGCGCCCAGAGGTATAGCTATCCCGTTGACTGTAGTGTAGCCAAACCCATGACCTAGCCCCAATCCGAATTGCCCTAAAATTTGTGTGAAGTTTAGGGGACTAATTATTACGGGTCCTGGTATTGCGGCAGGAGCAAATGTCACATCGTCGATGAAGATGCCATTCATAATTGTGAATATCAGGATAAAGGGAACGATTGTGACTAGCATCGGCATGAAACTTTGTTTGCCAATATCGCCCTGCAGCTTCGTGATATAGCGCTCTCTCCGCTTCACTTTGAGCAATAGCTTCCGCTTCACTCTTTCATCAGTTGCCTTGCCGGCTTCCCGTTTCATTTCCTGCCATTTGCTGACTTCAGCCCGGGACCGTCGAAGGCGGTCATAATCGATAAACCGCTTGTTGACAATATTAGTGATGAACGCCATAGTCACACTTATCAGAAGAACCAATAGTGCTGACCCCGGTGGATAGGCGAGGCCGATGGCATTCAATGCACCTCGGAGAATTAAGGCAATATCTACCAAAATATTTTGCACGACTTCACACCTTCAAGAGCAGTTCCGCAAATGTTCTTGCTGCTTCTTCTGCTTTACCTTCTTTGTTCCTGATAATCCTTACCGTTGCACCTGTAAGTGTGCCTACTGCCACGGCTGCCGCCCTACACATTTGCTGGTGACCGTCAATCCCTTTTGGATCTTGCTCGTCTCGACTTCGGGTCTTGTCTTTTGCTCTCCGACCTGCGATTTTCCGAGGATCCGCCTCAATCAATACTATTGACGAAGGGCGGATAGCTTCTACAACCCATTTCGGCAACCCAATTAGGAACCCTTCTGGGGTTAGAATTAGCGTGTGGGTATCAACTACAACGAGCTGTTTCTTACTCATTTTTGCGATTTGATCTGCTGCTCGTTTCTGCACATCTCTCTGCACTTTCGCAGGCATTTTACGCATTTCGTCTCGATTCTTCACAAGCCCGCGCTTTGTGGCGATTTCCTCCATAAAGTCACCGAATGTCACCAGTTGAGCATCTACTTTGCTCTCGACCATTCGAAGAGCCCCATTAATCACCGTGGACTTACCGACTCCAGGGACTCCAGAGACTACGACAACTTTGAGCGTTTTCACTGGTTGAACCTCCATCGAACGAGCGACTGTCTTTGCCTTGACCTTAATAGCTTTTCGAGCCAGCAATACCCCTGCGATGGAGAATCCTTTCACTGCTTCAAAGACCCAATTCCCTTTGGAATCTGCTAGGCCTACCCCATTCCGAGTAGTCCCTGCATAGCAGGGTGCATTTCGGACAGTTGTTCCTTTGCTAGAATCTCGAAATACTGCCGCATTATTCCAACCGCAAGTAGGATACCGATACCCGTAGACAACGCGCCGAAGAAGTCTGCGAATGCTGCAAGAGCGCCGATTAGTAGACCACCAAGGACAGCGACTACAGGTATGTATCTTTGCAGAATTCGTTCTAGAACTTGCGGTGAGCGCCTGAATCCTGGAACCTGCATGCCTGCACCAATAAGCTGCTGCGCAACATCACGAGGCGCAATACCCGATACATCAATCCACAATCTGGCAAAGCCAGCGCAAAGGAGCATAAGAATCAAGGCATAGCCAGCACCACGGAGAAGCCCTAAACCAGTTAGGAGCTCAGAGAGCCCAGTAGGTGGGGTGAGGAACCAGACTAAACTTATAGGTTGAGGAACGAGATATTGAGCGTCGGCCGCTGGAATGGCATATCTAGCTATTAAATGGAACCAAAACGCCAAGGGATGTGTCCCCGGATCTCCTAGACCCAACGCGGGATTGTTCCACAAGATTTGTGTGATAAATAAGAGATTAGCATACAATGCCTGCGTGAATATCACTGGAATATTCGACACATAGAGAAGCTTAATGGGATATTGCCCACGGAACCCACGATACTTCGCATACTGGAGAGGTATATTCACCCTGAAAGACTCGATCCAGATTACAATAACGAATACAATAAATGTGATGATAACGCCGAAAAGGCTGGCACGAGGGTTCTCAGGACGGAACCAGAAAGTAAAAGGATCAGCAAAATTACCTCCAACACTCGCAGCACCAAAATTCTGCAGCGTAAATGGAATTACTCCGTGGAACCAGATTCGTGGTTCTACTCCTCCCTCTCCATCCGGAATCATATCCCAAGGAAGGTCACCTCGCTGGGCTGGACCAATAGAGAACATGTTCCACATTATTTGCGTACAGACATTGGCCATAATGAATAGGCTTACGCCGCTTCCCAGACCCCATCCCTTCTGTATCGTCTCGTCCATCAAAATGACGACAACGCCAGCGAACATAAGCTGGATGAATACAAGAATGGTTTCACCTGGACCCATTGCACCGTAGGCACCTGCAAAGATGTAGGCTATGGCCTGAAAGGCGGTCATGAAGATTGCGAGTACCTTCTGCGCTCCGGTATAGAGTGACCGCTGGTAAGGGTCCCCCATATCAACACGAATGAGCTGTGAGCCCACTAGGAGCTGCATTATCAAGCCCGCAGTTACAATCGGACCAATCCCAAGCTCCATTAACGAGCCACGATTAGAAGCAAGGATTATCCTCATCCAATAAAAGTAATCGTATCCTTGTTGGGGGTCGATTCCGTATAGGGGTAGTTCTGCCATGATTAGGTATAGCAGGAGGATGAGCGCTGTCCAGACGAATTTTTCTCTGAATGATACCTTGCGGTCGGGGGCTTTGACCTCTGGCATTATTCGTATCAGAGGACGCAGGGTATTCAGAAACCGGCTCATTTTTTCACCTCTGCTTTCTAATCACAGTTCAGCAGGTTACAGCCCCCATCGAGGCTCCTCCTTTAAAGTCTACCGCCCAGTAAAAAATGACCCGTCGTGGTTTTGACTGTTTTCAAGATTGTTTGGTCTTGGTTTTGGGCTTTGGCTTGGGTTTAGCTTTGGGCTTGGGTTTGGTTGTCTTCGGCTTGGGTGTTGTTTGTTTTTCGGGGCCTGGTAGAACTTCGCCTTTGACTTTGCCGCCGGCTGTTTTGATTTTCTCAGCGGCGCGGTGAGTGAATATTGGTGCGGTGACTGTAAGGGGTATGTGAACTGTACCGCCTCCGAGAACCTTGTCGTAACCGTGTGGTGTCAAATCAATTTGAGTTGGTGGTCCTTTAGGGTCGGGGGCTGCTTCGGTGAACCTGTCTAGGTGGGTGGCGATTTCGCCGATATTGATTGTACGGAGTTGCTTTCTGATCTGTTCTGGTCGGTGAAAGCCATGTTTGTCATACCTTTTGGGGTCTTTTGCTACCGTGTGTGTCCAATCGTGTTTCTGTCCTCCGGCTTTGCCCTTGCCGCCGCGTTGTCCGCCCTTTCTGTGTTGACCAATTCGACCGTAGCCATGGGTTCGGCTGCCTCGAAGACTTCGTGTACGTTTCCGTTTACGTAATGTCATTATTCTTACCTCTGAATATTTCTCCAATTACCTATCTTTTTGTCAAGTGAATCTCCAAGATTCCGTTTGCACAAGTGAATTTGGTGACCTCACGCTGACAAGGTGCGGGGAGGTCAATGGTCTTGAAGTATTTCCGTTTTAGTGTATCGACGCGAATCGTTACCTGGGTTTCAGTGATTTTTACCTGTATGTCCTCTTTTCGAACGCCCGGTAATTCTGCTACGATTATGGTTTCTCCGTCTTGTTCCATGACTTCAATTAATGGCTCTCTTTCGTCTTTCACCGACGGCGTTGAGCCTTCAGTACTAAGGTTACCGAAGGGATTCATTCGAACTCGTCCTTCTGGGTCTACGGTTACAGAGAAGCCCAAAATCATTGGATTCTCTTGAAGTCCTCGAAGGATTTCCTCAATCGATTCAGGGTCCGAACCGAAAATATCCTCTGATGTTGTGCTGCCAAGCCTTTTCATTAACTCTTCAATCATTCGTTTCACTCCCTCAAACTGGTTCTGGAAGAGTTCATCCTCCCAGAAGGGAGGAAGCTTCTTTCTACGTTTTTCATCCCCAGGCAACACATTCACCATGATTAGCAGTAAACCCGCATACTTTAAGTCATTCTTTTTAGCAGCGCATTAATTTCAGACCCACGATATCCCAGTGCACCCTTATTCCTGTAGGGACGTTTTATGCTCCCCCGAAAGCCCTTCGAAGGGGGATGCAAACGAAACACTTTCTTAAGTTTTGGAATTTCAGCGAGTTCTGCTTTGAAGGCGAGGAGTGAGGAGGCAAAGTCTTCAACGCTCTTGTACTTCGTTCTCCTCGTCACGTATTCTTCTGTGAGTCGGCGATTGCCTTCAAGGCGACCGCGCTTTTGTAGGAGACGTGTGAGAGCAGGAGCATCTAGTTCACCCCATGTAATCGCGTCTTTAGCCTTCTGCAGCATCCCCAAGTACGAGGGTCTCTTGTCGATGATAACAGCGTGGTTTATACGAGAGAGGTTAAGTGTTAGTAGTGTCTCCTTAACGTCTTCTTGTAGACCAATACTACTTCGTAAACGGATAACAGCAATTCGAGCATTTTCACTGGCTTTTCTCTTTGGCACCTTATTCTGACCCCCTGGTCCAATCCTGAGGTGACATCACTCTGTGGCTTTGTCTTAACGCTTCATAGACAGCGTGAGCAAAGTTCAGAGTAGTTCGAGTGTTACCACGGGTCCTCGACCAAATATCTTGAATACCGGCCAAACGGAGTACAACCTTGATTGTATCCGCAGCCACAAGACCAACGCCCTTAGGGGCAGGTATTAGGGTCACTCTGACGCTCCCCGTTTTCCCATCTACCCTAAAGGGAACTGAGTGAGGATCACGACAACCGCACTCCCAAGACCCGCACCCTCGTCGAACTGGGGTTATATTGATCTTTGCCCGGAGAATCGCCTTTCGGATAGCAGGTCCAATTTCAGTAGCCTTGCCTTCACCAATGCCAACATACCCTGCATCGGTTCCAACGATTACGGTAGCCTTGAAGCGGGATTTCTCGCCAGCATCTGTCTGTTTTTGTACCAGATTAATATCAATTACTTCTTCTTGTAAACCGGGAAGCAGCACATCAATTATCTGGGGCTCCCTTATCGGAAGTCCCAACTGAAAGAGATCTTCTATGCTACTTATTTGACCTTCCTTAACCATATGTCCGACGTTTGTAACAGGCTCCCACTCATCAATTGCGAAGGGTTGACTCGGTCTCGGTCTGCGGCGTCTACTCATTTGGTTGACCTCCGTCGTGGTGACGAACCGATTTTTGATTTTGTTTTTTCAAACATTGCAGGAATTTGAGTGATATCGACACGGCCCTTAGCAACCTTTCCAAATTGGCGTTTGAAGGTTTCAGGAGCGTTGTCGCTAAGATCCTTGGCATATGCTGCGATATGTTCCCCACGGATTCGTTTCTCTGACGGGAACATCTCCTCTGAACAGGGAATATCAAGCCCAGCATCAATTGCACCTTTTACTGCAGCGAAGACTCGTCCCCCAGAAATAGGTTTGGACAACCCGATGTCCACAATAGCAGATGAGACACCGTTGTTAAGCGACAAATGTCCTGTGAGGTATCCTGCCAGATATGCAGCGGGAATATTCTTGACTCCTCCACGCCATCCAAGTTTCTTCAGTTGACTCGAGTCAGCGGCAGCAATAGTGCGGTCACCTTGTGGTAATGCTTGCATTATCTGCACAAGGATACGCTTGCCAGTGCACCTGACAACTAGACGATGCTTATTTGATCTAATCATACGGCGTCTAGCGTGATAATCAGTCTTGCCTTGATGCCGACGCCGGAATACAACTTTATATCGGGGTCCTGTTGCCATAATTTATCGCCTTTTCATTTTATTTTCCTTTATGTAGTGATCTACTCGGCGGATAGAGTCGAACATACCACCCTTTGCCAGTAGATAGAGCCGCCGATAATCCCGAGGTTTAATTACACGACGGGCTCTGAGTTTCTTAAGATGACGCCGTATGGCGCGAATCCTTATCATCCATCGTTCCTTACGAGAAAGAGATGCGGTACTTCTTCCCTCACGACTCCCGAATCCGCGACGAAGCCCTCGCTTCCGCTTCTGGTGGAGCAGTTTTGCCCTACCACGACTAACACCTAAGGCTTGGGCTCTTCTGATAGCCCCTTCACGGACAAGGCGACGGATATCATCGCGGCGAATCGCCATAGCAACGTCGTCGACCCTGTTGGGATCAATCCAGATGCGGTTTTGACCAACTTTCAGCACTCTTGCCGCTAATCTTCTTTGTGGACGTAGATCCATAAATCATCACCTGTTCTCAAAGTTCCTCTCCGGGTTTTGATAGAATGTCTTCGATAACGCGAGTCTTCAACCGTGGATTCAATACACGCAGCCCAAGCTCATCAGCTCGGTCTAGGATGTCAATTCTCTTTCGATCTCCAACACGACGTGCAATCCGAACAGCATTGAATTTCGGGTGTAACCCTTCCAGCTGATCGCGGTTATAAACAAGAACTTCCTGTAGACCTGAGGGATGGATGTTACGCAGCTTGGCAGGAGTACGATAGCCAACTGAGGGCATTACGGGATAACCCTTGTGTTTCTTTCGAACCTTCGAATCAATTCCCTTTGGACGTCGCCAGCTAGTATCAAGTCGCTTGTACCTCGAACTCTCAGGACGCACAAACCTTGGCATTCGAGATTTTTCCCGGCGTTTACGTAACAATACCTGCTTCAACTTCTTCAAGCGCTTACTCATCTTCATTCATAATCCACTCCATTCAACCTATATTCTCCACGAACGCTCACCAATTTGTTTCTCGAAGACGTAAATTCCGTCATGAAATTTCCTTGGGTCTTTTCTTCGGAGCCGGGTTGAACGCTGAATGTTTGCAGCTGTCTGTGCAACTCGTTCAATTTCGATTCCTTCAAGAATGATATCGTCACCCTTTATTTCCACTGAAACGCCTGGCAGAATCTTTGCTTTCCGAGCAGCCTTCTCGCCGTAAAAGTTCTCAATAATTAGCATGTCGTTTGCGACCTTTACGTTAGGAGGAAAGTGCGCGAAGACAACTTTCATCTTGTATGTAACACCCACTGTAACGCCCAACATCATGTTCTTGATATGTGAAGTGATTGTACCCACAAGGGCGATCTGCCGACTTCGAGGATATTCAACAGAGATCCGAATTGTCTTGCCTTTGCACTGAATGTCCACATCAGCGTGAGTGAAGTCACGTACGATTTCTCCTTTTGGTCCACGGACGGTAACAACACTACCGTCAACTTGGACTTCTGTTCCCTCGAATACGGGTGTCGTTAGTTCGTAATGGGTTGTTTTTGGAGGCATCTTGTATACTAACTCCTTTGCTAATAGATATAGGCGATTAGCCGCCCACCGTGACCCTGTTCAACAGCTTCTCTGTGGGTTAAGAAACCCTTTGGAGTTGAAACTATGAGGATTCCGAATTGTCTGGCTGGGAGATATCGTTTTTCCCAATATTCGAATTCATCACGCTTTACAGCGTAATGGGGTTTGATTACTCCGCATTTATTTATTCGGCCTAGTAGTTCAACACGGAACATACCTGCTTTCCCGTCATCAATGAATTCGAACTCACCAATGTAACCTAGGCGCTGCATAATTCGTAATGCTGCCCCAACTTTTTTCGAAGCAGGTCGAAGTATGACTTCACGTTTCCGTAGTAACTCGTGATTCATTATATTTGAGTAAGCATCTGCGAGTGGATCTGATACGGTCATTTCTTTATACCTCTTCTAGTTGAACTTCCTGAAGCCCAGTCGTTCTGCTACCTCGCGGAAGCATCGCCGACAGAGCATGATTTTATAGCTTCGAATGATAGCGCGGTGGGTCCCACACCGCCGACATGTGCGGCTGCCTTTTCCTTGACCCTTCTCTCTCGACATATTATTCTTCCTCCTCTTCTCCGGGTATGGTGAACTTCACACCAAGCTCCCGTGTTAATAATCCCATAGCTGTCTCCTTGGGAACTCTGTGACGACGAGGGATTCGATGGCGAGTTCGTCGCCTACGCTTTATGCGATGACCTGGTCTTTCTGTACACACACAGACATCCATCCCAAATATCCCTAAATCAGGGTCATATTTGGTACCAGGAATTTGGATGTGCTCAGAGATACCGAATGATACGTTTCCTCCGTGGTCTACTGAGGAGACTGGAAGTTGGTGGTCCTTGACATCGAGCGCGCGTTTAGCGAAATCAATGGCTTGTTGACCACGTAATGTGACTTTGCAACCCATTGGTTCACCCTTGCGCAACCCAAAATCCCGGTTGTGGGACCTCGCTAGCACATCTACTGGTTTCTGTTTAGTGAGTGATTCCAAGACAGTTTTTGCTTTTGCAAGAACCTCGCCACCAGCACCTAAAGACATATTCACCACCACTTTTGCGATGAAAGGGCGACGCATCACATTGTCTTTTTTGAGTTTGGGCTTGGTTTCCTTGGGCTTAGCCTTGGGCTTAGCCTTGGGCTTAGCCTTGGGCTTAGCTGCCGCCTTTGTGGTAGTGCGACGTCTTCTTGTCTTTGGTTTTTCTTCAGTCTTGCTGCTAGGCATAACTAGCTGACCTCCGGTAGCGAAATAAGCGGTTTATCTTCACCAATAGCAAAGACGTATCGCAAGGCAGTTTGGAATGTTGTTCCATCGGCTCCCTTTATTGTACCAAGTTTTATCTCAGAATCAATTTTTTCAAGAATCCCTACAAAGCCTTTGTGTACACCGCCTGTTATTATTGCAGTAACTCCTTCCTTGAGGGGTACATGAGTTTGAATACTCTGTTTAGGGATTGTGATGAGTAGGGTGTCGCCGCTGTTGTATTCCTGTTCTGGTTTAGCTTTAGGATCTTTTACAGGAATGAGGATGTTCCGACCATCGTGTAGATGTAATTGTATATTGCCTTTGGCAACAGTGGTCTTCCCTACGATTTTACAAAGCTTGATGCCAACCTCGCCTTTAGGTATAGAATGAATTGCCAGGAGGTGTTGGGAAGATGGCACCATACGGTAACGTACCTTGATTTCAGGGATTTCAATAACGTCCATTAGCCCAACAGGAAGTTTGTAGTTCTTTCGTACAAGACCATCAACTTTGACAGCACCACGCGCGATTACCTGGCGAGTTTCTTTCGAAGTTGTTGTGAGACTAAGCATATCCCTAACTATAACCGCAAGAGGAACACTTTCTTCTAAGGAGTGACTACCTGGACTAGGTCGGATAGTGAAAGGATGCTCCTTTCGCCGGATTTGCCAGTGACCTGGAGCCGCCAATCGTTTCAGATGTTTTCTGGATCCCTTTGGCATCTATAAGCACCTTGTTTCATTTTTTTCATTCTTGAGCCCCAGCTACCTTTCGATCGATAATAGCTTGACGTGTTTTATCCAATTTAGCTAATTTCGTGATGAGCACATTGCAAGGGGGAATAGGAAAAGGAACAGCGGAGCCATCGACCTTATCAATAGTGATATTTTCAACATGAATACGCACAGTTTTCATATCTACTTTCAATACAGTTCCTTCTGAATCTCGAAACGCGCCACGACAGACAAGGACAGTATCACCCTTATGAACAGGCAGGTTGCGTATTCCATATTTCTCAGCCAGATCTGGAGCCAAGCGAGCACTAAAGAGTTTGTGTCGTCGATGCCAAGGCATTGTGTAAAGCCGTTTCCTCTGTTTACTGGGTTTTCGTGTAACCATTTGATTTTCTCTCCTACACTATAATACTAGCAACGCTTGCTACTCTGGGCCACCTTTCTGCAGCTTCACGAGCAATAGGCCCTCGAATCTCCGAGCCCTGTGGATCACCTGTTTCTGAAGTAATTACGACAGCGTTATCTTCAAAGCGAATCCATTGACCACTCACTCGCCGGTAAGGTCTGCGTTGGCGAACAATAATTGCCCGAAGAACTTGGCGTCGCATTTTTTCCGAGCCTACTTTGCAAGAGACTACAATCATATCAGCGACACTAGCGGCAGGTTGTCGCCGTAATCTCCCTTGCCATCCAATAACGGCAATCAGTTCTACGATTTTTGCACCACTATTGTCTGCGACGGTAAGCCGGGCACCAGTTGGGAGTCCCCGGCATATACGATGTACAGATATTCCGCGTCCTTTGCCTCCTCTTTTAGACACTCTCTTTTTCCTCCTGAGATTTTGTACGCTCTACCACTACAAAAGCAACGGTTTTGCTGAGCGGTCGGCACTCTGCAATCTTTACTATGTCTCCAGCCTCTACTTGGATGCAGGGTGGAAGATGGGCTGATGTCATGGAGTGGCATCGAGCGTATCGACGGTATTTGTTTACAAACCTCAAATATTCCCTTCGGATTGTGATTGTGCCCTTCATTCTTGTGCCTGCTACTTTACCAGTTAACACACGACCCCTAACTGGTAGAGTGCCATGGAAAGGACACCGTGGGTCTTGACATTCACGTTCCGGTGGAGTTACTTTGAGCCCTATGTTATTTGCTGTCATCGTTGTCTTTTCGACCTCCTTATGCGTTCCGCAGGGTGACCGATGGTTGTTTTGCCATTCACCTGGAGCGTTCGTCCATTCGGAAGAGTAACCTCAAGAATTGCTACATCTTTTGGAATGATTATACTTCGGGCACCGTCAGATAATGTGAGTGTACCGTGGGTTTCATTGACAACCCTGCCGGCTTTGTTACTATGACTAGAATTGGTTGATTGCACAATCTTAACTTGGAGCCCGATAAGAGGGCAAATTGCTAGGTTGTTACGCATTTTCTAGTCACCACCGCTCTCTTCTTCTGGTGTTTCTTCTGTGATCTGAGTGCTTTGCTCATTCATGTAAGTAAGAATACGTGCTATACTTCTACGAATAGCGCGAATCACACCTGGGTTTTCCATGCCAGCTCCAGACGCCATAGCTGCGCGTTGTTTTGCTAATTCAGAGCGAAGCTCTACAAGTTTCCGCTCAATATCCTCTTGACTCATCTCACGGATTTCTGTCATCTTCAGGATTGCCATCGTGCTTCGTCTCCTCTACATAATACCTCAGGTTTATTCTGATTTCTCCGTAGATTCAGCTTTCGCCTTTCTAGTCCGACGCTTACGCTTCGGCTTCTCCTCTACAGGCTCCTCCGCAGATTCAGCTTTCGCCTTTCTAGTCCGACGCTTACGCTTCGGCTTCTCCTCTAC
>JAEOTB010000004.1 GCA_016840065.1 Candidatus Hermodarchaeota archaeon
GTGATGGTCTGGCGTCTCTTTCTCCGCTGGCTGAAGAGGTCACGGGTATTCCGATGCCCCACCGAGACGTTGAGGATATTCTCGAGCGGATTCTATAGCGGTTCGTTCCTATAGGCTGAGGCCCCGCCTCAGCCCTTCTCTTTCTTTTTCTCTCTCCTGGTTTGAGAGATTCTTAGGTTTCTGTTAGGTTCGAGTTGTAATGGATGATGTTACTGGAAGGAGGGAATGATGTCTTTGCCGAAGCTAGTGAGGGCTTTGTAGTGGTCTTTAGTGCGGGGGAGGCTGAGGAGGTAGTATTGGTCGCCAGCGTCTTTGGCTTTTTGGACGAGTTCTGCGTAGACCTTTGGGTCGTAAGCGGGCACCATCATATGCATTTCACCGCCCATGAAAGTGATCTTTTCTGTGCGGTTGGCTCGCTTTGCGGCTTCTTGAACTGTTTGCCGCATGGTCTCTTTGCCAGGGTTTGGACCGAATTGAGGAAGGTAGCAGATGTCAGCGTGCCTGCCTGCTAGTCTGAGCATGCGCTTACCTACTCCTCCGAAGAGGAGCTTGGGGTAGGGTTTCTGGATGGGTTTGGGTTCCAGTACGGCTTCCTTGGCTTTGTAGTGTTTGCCCTTGTGGGTGACCTTGTCCTGGGTCCAGAGCTTGATCATCAGTTTGAGGCCTTCTGTGGTTTTGTCGACTCGGACCTTAGGTTCGTCCCAGGTGCTGTAGCCTTCAAACTCGGTTTGGCTCCATCCTGCACCTACACCGAATACTACCCGTCCGCCTGAGAGAACGTCAAGGGTGGAAACCATCTTTGCTAGGATTCCTGGTGGCCGGAAGGGGATTGGGGTTACGAGGGTTCCTAGCTTTATCTGCTTAGTCTTTCCTGCCAGGTAAGTTAGGGCGATCCATGATTCGAGGGTTGCGTCACGGTCGGGGCGTTTCAGGAAGGGTGCTGCACCCCACTGGTAGTGATCGGGGATGAGGGCCCCATCAAAGCCTAGGTCGTCGGCTTTCAGGATGGCCTTCTCTACTTGTTTGTAATCATTGGCCCAATTGCCTAAACCGCCTAGATAAAATTTCATAACATCACCTATTCTGGTTTGATATTGGAGAATTGTAGTTTTTCTCTTTATAGTTGATTGCCTCTTCCTATTGGAAGGAGGGGATGATGTCTTTGGCGAAGGTTTTGATGGTGTCGGGGAGTGTTTTGTTTCTAGGGAGGGCTACGAGGTAGTATTGATCTCCGGCGGCTTTGGCTTTTTCGATGCGTTGGACGTATTGTTCTGGTTTGTAGGTGGGCATGACCATTAGTTGGGGCCCACTCATGAAGGCGATTTTGTCTTCTCGGTTTGCTTGCTTTGCGGCTTCTAGGACTGTTTGTCTCATTTCTTCGGGATTGGTTTTGTTCGTTTTTTTAAGGTAGCAGATTTCTGCATATCTGCCGGCAAGGCGGAGCATCCGTTTTTTCATTCCTCCGAAGAGGAGTGTAGGGTAGGGCTTTTGGATGGGCTTGGGTTCCAGTACTGCCTCCTTGGCACGGTAGTGTTCGCCTTTGTGGGTGACTTTGTCCTGGGTCCAGAGCTTGATCATGAGCTGGATTCCTTCCTTGGTCTTGTCGACTCTCACTTTGGGTTTGTCCCATGTGCTGTAGCCTTGGAACTCGACCTTTGACCACCCTGCACCCACTCCGAAGACTACTCGTCCGCCTGAGACGACGTCGAGGGTGGATACCATTTTCGCCATAATCCCTGGTGGCCGGAAGGGAATGGGTGTGACGAAGGTTCCTAGCTTAATCTTCTTGGTCTTTCCGGCAAGATAGGTCAAGACAATCCAAGATTCGATGGTGGAGTCGTGGTCGGCTCGTGGGAGAAAGGGGACACTGCCAAGTTGGTATTGGTAGTGGTCGGGGAGGAGCGCACCCTCAAAGCCCAGACCATCTGCTGTCAAAATAGCCTTCTCTATTAGAGGGTAGTTCTTTGCGAAGTTACTTAGGCCACCTAAAAAGAATTTCATAGGCTGTTTGTCACCTGTGAGCTATGGGAAGAGAACCCTTAGCTTAATAGCATTTGCTATTCAGGCGTCAGTAGACATTTATCTTATAAGATTGCAGCCATTGGTAGGCTCTAAAGTTAGAAGGAGCCTTGAGACCACATGATAAGAAGGGAGTTATTTTCTTGGATGTCGATGATTTAATTATCCTTGGTCATGCAGTTCCGGACCAAGTGGAAGACTGGTATAATTGCGTATGTTTAGCAGGGTGGTCTCCGACAGCGGGTTTTGTTCGCATTTTTCCTGTACCCCTTGACTCTGGTATAAGCCGGTGGGATGTCATTTCAGTCAAGCTCAAAAGAGACCATCGTGATAGAAGAGCTGAAAGCTGGACAATCAAAGATGTGAAACGTCATTGGGAGAATATACAGGGATTGATTCAAACTACTGGAAAATTAGAGCGTGAAAAACGCCTTCCGCTGGTTCAGCGATTACTAGTAGGGTGTGTCGAGGAACTCTGGCAAAACAGGGCAAGCCTTGGAATCATTGAGCCTACTCAAGTTGAGGGCTTTTTCTTGTTGGAAGAGATTTTTCACCCACAGCCCCTTAGAGTCGATGGCATAACAGTACCACGACCTGCGAGGACCTACCCTACCCATCCAAGAATATATTACAAATGTTCTAGGTGTCTTGGGAAGAGCAGGCATGATCATCAATTGATGGAATGGGGAGCGTATGAATGGATGCGGAAGGCTCCAGAAGATTTGGACCAATTTTGGGAGAATATTAGACTGTATGACCCAGAGTTCAAACATTACTTCTTTGTTGGAAACCAGAGTTCCCAGAGGACTTCTTTTATGGTCATTTCAGTCTTGAGCTTTCAAATTTGAATATCAAAATTTCGGCTCTTCTTTCCAAGATAGATAGTATAGGGAACTCCATTAGGGGAAGAGCCCTCGTAGCTTGATAGCGTTTCCGATGCGTTCTACTGCGATCATGTAGGCTGCTGTGCGCATGTGTACTTTTTCTCGCTGGCTAACATCGTAGACGGTTTTGAAGGCTGTGACCATGCGTTCTTCGAGTTTGTTATTGACGGTTTCTTCGGTCCAGCTTTCCCGAGTAAGATTCTGGAGCCACTCAAAGTAGGAGACTGTTACACCTCCAGCGTTTGCGAGGATATCGGGGACCAGTAGGGTGCCTTTCTCGTATAAGATGTCGTCAGCTTCAGGTGTGGTGGGGCCGTTAGCTCCTTCACTGATTATCTTTGCCTTAATTCTGGGTGCATTATCAGCGAGTATCTGTCCTTCGAGGGCAGCCGGGATGAGTACGTCGATGTCTAGTTCGAGGAGTTCCGCGTTGGTGATTTTCTCCGAGCCGGGGTAGCCTACTACGGTTCGGTTCTTGCTCTTGAACTGCTTGACTGCTTTCGGGTCTAGGCCGTCGGAGTTGTAGATGCCTCCTCGGGAGTCGCTCACGCTGACTATCTTCGAGCCTAGTTCCCTTTGGAGTAAGGCTGCATGGTAGCCCACGTTTCCGTATCCTTGGATGGCACAGGTTGCCTTGGTTAGGTCGAGTTTGGTTCGTTTGGCTGCTTCCCGGACGGCGATAACGGTACCACGGCTGGTGGCCTCCTTTCGTCCAAGGCTCCCTCCCACTTCAATGGGCTTGCCTGTGACCACTTCTGGTACTGCGTAGCCCTTGGCTTTAGAGTAGGTGTCGAAGATCCATGCCATCTCTCTACCCGATGTGTAGACATCGGGAGCTGGAACATCCCTGTAGGGACCAATTATCTCCATAATCTCGCTGGTGAAGCGGCGGGTGAGGCGTTCTATCTCGCCTACACTCATTTCCTTGGGATTGCAGATTATTCCTCCCTTGCCTCCACCGTAGGGGAGTCCGACGACAGCACATTTCATAGACATCCACATAGCCAGTGCTCGGACCTCATCAAGGCATACCTTGGGGTGGTAGCGGATGCCTCCTTTGTAGGGTCCGAGGGCATCATGATGTTGCACACGGAATCCTCGGAATACCTTGATGCGTCCATTATCCATCCGTACTGGGATTGCGACCTCGAGGACGCGTTTGGGGAGTTTGAGGACTTCGTGGATGTCGGGTTCGAGCTTCATCTTTTCGGCTACAATTTCCAGTTGCTTCAGGGCAACTTGGTAAGGGTTTGGTTCTTCACATTGAATTTCCGCCATGATAACCTACCTCAATATCACTTGAATTGTAGATTAGTTCGGTTGGTAAAAAAGCTTTCAAAATACTAGGCTGGATGAAGGGGGGCTGGTTCTTTTATAGGCAAGCCCATAATGAGTGTGCGATGCCTCTTCAGCATATCAAAGATGAACTCCGCATCCTCGGCGTGGATGATGCGCGTTTCAAGCGTGGACGGGATAAGTGGACTCGTCTTGTTGGTGTAGTTCATCGGGGTGGTCAGTGGATTGAGGGGTGCCTCCAAGCGCCCATACAAGTGGATGGTGACGATGTGACCCCTCAGCTAACCAAAATGGTGAAGGAATCTAATCATTATGAGCAGCTACGAGTCATCATGACCCGTGACACTATCTTTGCGGGTACCAACATTCTTGATTTGCCCCTCCTCGCAGAGGACACAGGATTACCAGTGATCGCTATATCTGATTCAGAGCCCAAAATGGAAAGGGTCAAACGCGCCCTCCAGCATTACTGCCCCAAGACCTGGGGTGATAAACTGGCTGTGCTTGAGCGCTGTGGACCCATCCAGAAGGTGGAGTCTCAACATGGGAGAACACCCGTTTTTCTTCAATGGGCGGGGATTCCCTACGAAAGGGCAGTCGAAGTGGTCAGGATGGCTGCAACCCGTAGCAGGATCCCAGAGCCAGTCCGGGTAGCCCATATCATCGCTTCAAGCTTCGTTCCCAATCCCTAAGGGGTATGGTTCCTTGGCGTCTGGGAATAGGTTAAGTATTAGTGATTCGGAAGCCTTTTTCTATCGAGCCATGTTTCATTAAAGGAGTATAGGTGGAAATCATGGAGCACAGAACCAAATTATGCCTTGCAGGTATTATTATCATTGTATTTGTCGGAGCCGGTGCGGTCATTATCGGTCCATCTATTTCGCCGCCAGATGTGCGTATCGGCTTTCTCACTAATGACTTGCATCAGCTTGCCCTGATGGTTGCGCTTGACCAAGGCTATTTCGATGATGAGGGGCTTAGAATTCAGTTATTAGAATTCGCAAATGGGAATGTCGAGATGGCAGGCTTCGCTGGCGGTTCAATTGACATAGGTTACTTGGGTGCTGCTCCAGCGCTCCTATTACATATCAATCAGGATATACAGATACGAATTCTGTCTGGTGTCAACCAAGAGGGAAGCGCAATCGTGGCAGCGCCTGGAGTCACAAGTATCTCTGACCTAGCGGGTCAGAGGGTAGCTACTCCAGCAGCCGGCAATGTTCAAGATATGCTCTTCTTCATGGCTGCTAACGAATCTGGTTATGATTTAGGCGATTTCAACAGAGTTCATATGAGCCCGACAATAATGATTGAGCAGTTGGGTATTGGTGGATTAGAAGGCATTCGCGCTTTCGTAGCGTGGGAGCCCTACATCGCTCTAAGCCAGGATCAGGGTATCGGTAATATACTGAATACCAGCAATGACTTCTGGCCTGGTCACCCTTGCTGTGTTCTTGCTTCACGGCTAGATTTTCTTGATACTCGTCCAGATGTTGTTGAGAAAGTAGTGCGAGCTAATATTAGAGCAACAGACTTCATCCTTGCTAATCAATCACAGGCTGTGGAAATCGCAGAGCGGTGGACTGGCATTTCCCAAGATGTAATCGAAGACGCGATGTCACGCATAGTATACGAGACAAGCATAGTAGCTGCCGGTTACCGTAGATACCTTCTAGCCCTTCACCAAACTAATCTCCTTCCCGAAGACTTCTACGAGTCAGACATTGATCCACTATTGGACTACATCATTGACCCACAGTTCCTACCCTGAAGAAACCAACACCAATATTCCTTGAAGAAAGAGGAGGTCTCCTTTGAACAGGACTACCTTGAACCGAGCCAAACCCTACCTGATGAGCCTAGCTGGAGGGCTTTTCTTCTTGCTGCTCTGGCAGGTTTCATCGATGCTCGTAAATGTCGGATATTTCCCTTCCTTCACTAGTTCGGTTCAGGCTTTGTTAACTCCAACTGTTCAGAGCAGAATCTACAGCGACATAATAGACAGTGTGCTAAGGGTTGGGGTAGGCTTCTTCTTCGCGTTGATTTCGGGCATTCCCCTAGGGGTTCTCATTGGTCGCTGGCGCATCGTCCACCAATTCACTAAACCAGTTATTCAGGCGGTTCGGTTCATCCCACCCCTAGCCCTAGTTCCAGTTGCTCTAGTTATTATTGGTGTGGGACCCACTCCAACCTTCATCATCTGGTTTGCTGGTTTCTTCCCAATCCTGCTGAACACTGTTGCAGGTGTGCAGCGGACAGACCTAACCCACGTCGATGTTGTGAAAAGTTTTGGTGGCTCTGAATGGCAGATTCTAGAAAAGGTTATGTTGCCCAGTGCTGTGCCTGAGATTCTAACAGGAGCTCGCGTGGGGCTTGGAGTGGGTTGGATGTCAGTAATCGCTGCAGAGATGGTGGCTCCTGGCTGGGGATATGGGCTGGGCTATCATCTCTGGGCTCGGGCTGCCCCCTTGGGACAATTTGATCTGATGGTTGGTATCCTTCTCTTACTAGCCATCATTGGTTTCATAATGAACGAAGGGTTCACATGGCTTGAAAAATACCTACTTAGATATCGTCGCCCTGTGAGTCGATGAGAAACTAAGTACAAGTAGTCTTGAAGTCGATGGGTTATAACTGGACTTCTTCTCTAAGGTCATCTAGAATTGCCTGTCTGATAGTTACAAGCTTGGAGTCGGTACGCTTACGCGGACGTGGCAGCTTCAATTCATACTTCTCCTTAATACGTGCTGGACGGGCTTTAAGCACAAAAATCCGGTCACCCAGAAATGCCGCCTCGTCCACATTGTGAGTGACGAAGATTATGGTTTTCCCTGTCGCTTTCCAGATTCGGAGAAGCTCATTCTGCATTAGGTTCCGGCTCTGGGCATCGATATTTACGAAGGGTTCATCACAAAGAAGCACCTCTGGATCTGGGGCAAGAGCTCGAGCGATGGCGGCTAGCTTCTGCATCCCACCTGATAGCTGATTAGGATAAGCATCGGAAAACTTGCTTAGACCCACAAGGTCCAGAAGCTCATGTCCCCGTTTTAGTCGTTGCTCTTTGTCAATGCCCTGGACTTCTAGACCCAAGACGACATTGTCTATGATTGTACGCCAGGGGAATAGGGTGAAACCCTGAAAAACGAAACCTATCTTGTCTCGTTGCTCCTCTGAGGGTGAACCATCAAGTGTCACTCGCCCCTTGGTGGGGGTTTCCAGAGCGGCAATAATTCGTAGTAGAGTTGTTTTTCCGCAACCTGAGGGACCCACTAGGCAAAGGAACTCACCAGGGGCAACCTTGAAGCTAATGCTCTTCACAGCCCATAGTTCATGCCCATTCTGGACAAACTGCTTTGAAACACGGTCTACCACGAGTTTCGATGGCACTTGGTTCACTCCGATTCTAGGAACCCTTTGGCTCTTAGAAACCTTTTGCTGAAACAAGAAAGGACTGGATTTGTTTGCGACAGGCGACCTGTGTTCTTATTTCGTCCAGTATTTCCAAACCGGTACCCCGAACATATCCAGAAGTTTGGCTACCAGTTCTAGAGGAAGTCCAACAACCGCGGTATAGCTACCACTTATCTTCTCTATGAGAAAAACGCCCTTCCCCTGGATAGCGTAGGCACCAGCCTTTTCCAAGGGTTCCTTGGTCTCCACGTATTTCTGGAGCTCGATGTCAGAGACCTTTCGGAAGAAGACAATGGAAGAAGCGATATCAACCTGATGGTCACCAGAGTTAGCGTCGACCACAGCGACGGCTGAAAGTACACGATGCCAGGTCCCAGCGAGTAGACGGAGCATTGCCAGTGCGTCATCGAAATCTTTTGGTTTACCAAGCACCTTCCCCCGATTAGTTACGACTAAGGTATCTCCTCCGATGACCAGACCCTCCTCAAGTCGATTGGCTACCTCTGAAGCCTTCCTATAAGCATTGCCGCGCACAACCAGGGCTACCGATGACCCAGAACTCCGAATAGGATGCTCTTCCCTTGCCAGCGGTAGCACGACTTTGAATGATAACCCAAGTTGAGTCAACAATGCCTTACGCTGAGGAGACTTAGAGGCTAGATATAGATGAACCATTCTTGCAGGGCTCTTTATCTAGTTACTCCATTATAAAGGAGGCTGGTTGTCTCCTTGTGTGATACCATCGCACAAAAAGTGAGGGCTCGACCGATGAGCTGTGGGGTTCGAAGCTTCACTGAGAGAAATTGCTCAAGTTCACCTATATCTCTTGTGCGGATCTTCAGTAGCAGGTCCCATTCCCCAGTCACTGAATGAACCTCTTGAACCTCTTGGTGAGAAGCGATTCTGGTGATGATAGTTTGATCAGAATTCCCTTCTTCTTGACCTGTTTCCCGATTGATTGTTACGAACACGAAGGCTAGGAGCGGCTTGCCTATTTTCTCAGGGTCTAGAACAGCACTGAACTGCTTGATGTGACCACTGGAATAGAGCTTCTTTATCCGGTTGAAGACGGTTGTTATGGGGATATCTGTAATTTTGGCTATCTGATTTGTACGTTGTCGGCAGTCTCGCTCCAACTCGGCCAGTATTCGGAGGTCCTTCTCATCTAGCATGTCTTAACCCCTTCTCAGCACGATACTGCTAGAAGGCTCACGCCCAATTATTCTTCCCCCGAATATCGCTTTTAAAGGATTTGTTGAAGCGCTTCGAAAACCTCAGTTTTTTCGAAGAAATTAAGGTAAGAGAGGGATATTGGTAATGTTTAAATTCTCAAGTGGAGAGAATTCAATTGAAGAATATCATCACAGGATGAGGTATTAATGACCGAAGATATGAATGCAGACCCACGATATCTGAGGGGAGTTATTGACGCCCTCGAGATGGTTGCTTCTTTCGTCGAATGGAAGAGACAGAATCCTAGTGACCCTCGAACCGCAAAGGATTTCGTCCAAGAGGCAATCACAAAGATGGAGTCCCGAACGAAGCGCTCTAAACTCGATTCGCTCCTTGGGATTCAGCTTGATGAATAACCCTGTATAGGAGTTATCTTGTAACTAGCCATTCTGTAGGGATGGCTTTCTATTTCGCCTTGAATTTCTCTAGGGCCATGACGACTCCGTGAATTATCGCCTCAGGTTTTGGAGGGCATCCTGGGATGAAGACATCAACCGGCATCGCTTTGTCGACTCCGCCGATGACTGTGTGGGTTTCCTCGATGTTATCGCCCCTACCCTCCATATAGACACCTCCAGTACAAGCGCAGCTCCCTAGAGCGATCACTGCCTTTGGTTCGAGCATCTGGTCATAGATACGCTTGACAAAGACCTTGGAGTGTTTGGTCACGCAGCCGATGGCGACTAGAACATCTGCGTGGCGGGGATTCTGTTTCCACAAGATACCGAAGCGTTCTACGTCGAAGCGGGGTGTGAGAACTGCTAGGGCCTCGATGTCGCAGCAGTTGCAGCCGCCACAGTGTAGGACAGCGACCCATGGTGATTTGCTTCTAGCCCAACTTAGTAAACCCATTTTTTTCACCCATTTATTGTTTCAGTTCCGTGAGGTCCTTTGTGCTCATGCTCCCTTTGATGACGTAGCTTCTGTAGGCGAAGTATAGCAACATGAGAAGCAGGAGCGAGGAGAAGGTTAGTAACGCGATATCCATCAGGATATCAAACCCTGATGTGAAGAGATGCAATGATCCTGTGAGTATTGTAAGACAGGCAACGATTTTTCTAATGTCCGTCTTTACCAACAACCCGTAGACCGCGATGATGATTAGGAGCCACTGGATGTTCACCATATCCAGGACGAGAAATTGGTAGAACCCGATGACACCTAATACAACATAGGTGACAACGACTAGAATGGACAAGAAGGCTACAGATTGTAAGCCATGGAGGATTGCTCGTTCCTCAGCCCGTTTGGTTCGTGATGTGACAAAATATAGCGAGGCAGGTATGAGGATTAAAGCCATCAGGATTAGGGGCAGCAGTGAAATAATCCATGCCCCCTCGAGATATAATTCGGCGATGAATAGGGCTTCCAAGAGTATTAGGAATAGAGGAACGAGAGCGAAATCGTCAGTTTCCACTACAGCGACGGCGAAGAGTATTATCAATAGGGCAAAGATGACATTCACTTCTCCCACCTCCTCAGGTAGTATTTCCGTGTATGAGTGTCAAGTGTGTAGCCCTGCTTCTTCCGGCAATCGGGGCAGAGCTCAAGATACTTTGGCAAATCCTGTGTAATCTCTTCAGGGATTGATGGATCAACCTTACCAAGTATGCGTTCCTTGATGCGCTCTAGTTGCTTAGAGGTTGTAACGGGTTCACCACAGCCCTTACACTTTATCATCTTGTGCTTGATAGAAACATGGGCCTTGGCTTTGTTGGTTAAAGCGAGCTCGAACTTGTCGGAGAGTGTGATACCTCCTACCTCAGGACATACCTCTTCACACCGTGCGCAGAATAAACAGCGTGTATAGTTTACATCTACAGTCCTGGTATCTCCCTGATCGATTATATCGATGGCTCCAGAGGTACAGGAGGACATGCAGGCGCCACACCCAATACATTTGTCCTCGTCAAATTGGGGTAATCCTCGAATGCCTGGGGGGACATAGGTGGGGGGGCCTTTCGGATAATCAGTTGTGACTGGCTTGAACAGGGCTTTGAGGACTTCTATGATTGCTGTGATTTTCACCATTGTATTAACCTCCGAGAATCATCAACCTCAACAAGTCGAATAAGGCTAGACCCAAGCAGACGACGAGGAACCATTTGAACACGTGGTCAATCCGGTAGCGGGCGCTGGCGGTGTGGATAATCGTCATGACGATTACGATGAGGAGACACTTGAGGAGGAAGACGATGATGTTCAGTGGGAATGGGAGCCAATCGCCGCCTCCGAGGTAGAGGTTGACGAAGAGTCCTGTGAAGACATAGAAGCGGAAGAGTCGGGCAAACTCGAAGACTCCAAGGAGTGGCCCACCGTATTCAGTGAGGGGCCCTTCGAATATCTCCGCCTCAGCCTCCGGGATGTCACCGAAGGGGCGCATCCAAGCCTTTGTGAGTAAACAGATGAAAAGGGATGTGGCGGCGAGGGGGAAGTAGAAGATGAACCAGTTGGGCAATGCTAGTAGGGGGAACCATGGGAAGATATGAAAGCTTGCCTGGGCAGCCATTACTTCGTTGATTGATAGAGAGAGGGTAGAGCCCCAGCGGTCGAGTGCCAGTGCTGGAAGCAGCATCGTGATGGCAAGGGGTAGCTCAACGCTGAGCATAATCGAGACTTCGCGGCTGGCACCGATTTTGCCCCAGGGAGAAGCGGAGACCCATCCAGCGATGACAAAGGCAAAGGTGAACATCAGGGAGAGGGAGAGTATGACAATAAGGTCCCATGAATTGCCTCCGGGCCACCCGATGTAGCCAGGCGGGATGATATAGACCAGGAGCAGAATGGTTGTCAGAGCGATAAAGGGTGCGAGGACATAGAGTGTTTTATTCGCCAGCTTGGGTACAAACCGTTCTTTTCCAAAGAGCTTGATGATGTCGGCTATAGGCTGGTAGATGGGTGGTCCTCGTCGTGCCTGGAGGCGGGCTTGGAGTTTCCGGAATATCCAGTAGCTTAACCAGCTGAAGAGGAAGGCTAGCCCAAAGGCTGCCAAGTAGAAAACGATGGTGTAGAGTGCTGCGAAGAGTAAATCGAGTTGCATTATATCCAACCTCCAAACCAGATGGTTCCAACAAAGAGGATCGCAAGTAGGCTTATCGCAAAGAGCACTATCCAGAGCACGTACATGTTAGCTAGACCCGTGTGTAGTCGGCGAAGTCGGCTGAGTAAGGGGCGAAGGGGATGCTCAAAGACCGTAGAAGTTGGTCTAGCCTCGTCAACCTTTAGGTAGGGGTCCTGAATAGCACCGCCAGTGAAGGGAAGGTATTTGTCAGTGCTTGGTACCTCCTTGAAACCACCTCTAGCCCTGTAGATTATGTACCCGATTCCGAGTCCTAGCAGCAATATGATTGCTAGGAGGAAGGGATCCCATAGACCTCCCAAAACCGCTAGATTAAGGGAGAAATCTAATGGTGAGATGATGTAACTCCAAGGTAGGAATGAACTAGCCGCTGGAAATATTGCCAGAGTTGCTGGGTAGAGGAGGAAGATAAATGCGATTTGCGGTATAAGCCCAAATGCGATGCAACCAATGGCTAGTACGACTGATGGTCCTATCATGCTTTTTGGTGCATCGTGCACAGAGTTGAAGGCAGTTGGTTTTGTGCCCAGAAAAACTGATGATAATAGTCGAAGAAAAACTGCGAAAGTGAGAGCGCTGGTGAAGATGGCGACAAAGGCGAGGAGGGGTCGGCCTGCGGCGATGCACACTATGTAAATCATCCATTTGCTGATGAAGCCGTTGAAGAAGGGAATGCCTGCGATGGAGAGCGAGCCGATAAGCATTAGGTATCCTGTTTTTGGCATTGCTTGAAGCAGGCCTCCAAGTTGGTTGATATCACGAACGCCAGTCTCGTGTTCTACAGCGCCAGCCCCAAAGAAGAGTAGCGATTTGAACAGGCTGTGGTTCAATAGGTGGAATAGCCCTGCTACAAGCCCCAATCCTGTTACGCTGAGCCAGTAGAAATCTGATGTGAGAGAGTACATACTGGCACCCAAGCCGCCCATACCCAGACCAAGGATTACATACCCCATTTGGCTAACACTGTCAAAGGCTAGGAGCCGCTTGAGGTCGTTCTGGGCGAAGGCGACCATCACGTTGTAGAGCATGGTGACAGCGCCGAGGATGCAGACGATTATCCAGATGATGACATTGGTGAATAGGGAGTTGAAGAGGAAGAGCACGAGGAAGGCGGGGATACCTGCCACCTTTATCATCATGGCGTGGAGTAGGGTGCTTATTGGTGCGGGGGCGACGGTTGAAGCGTCGGGCAGCCAGGCGTGGAGTGGAAAGGAGGGAAGTTTGACAGCGAAGCTGATGAAAACCAATAGAATGGCGAGTTTGCCAGGATATCCTGTGATAACGCCTGGTGTTGTGAGGGTTGTTAGGTTGAAGGCTGTAAATCCTCCACCTCCAACAAGGTTGTAGATGATCGCTAAGCCTACAACCGCAAAGAAGGAAGTGGAGATTTGGATGATTAGGTATTTGATGGCACCTTCTAGGGCTTGACCATCGTTTTTGTGGGCGATGAGGGGAGCAGAGCATAGAATACAGATTTCTGCAAAGAGGAATATCCAGAGGAGGTTCCAACAGTAAGCCATACCGATGAGGCAGGCAACAGCTGCTGAGGTGAAGAAGTTGTATGTACCTGTACGTTTTTCGATGTAACCGAAGGAATAGACCGCTACCAAGAAGCCGATGAAGGAGGCAACGAAGGCGATGAGGGAGGTGAATCCGTTCACCTCGAGTACTATCCCGTAGCCAGCAAACATGCTTGGTCCAGTGAAGGGGCTGAGGATGTTGAGGAGTACACCAATGAAGGCGAAGCCAGTACCGAATACAGTGACCAGGGCTCCTGCCCTTCTAGCTTTGACTCCGACGAGTGATAGCAATGCAGCAGCCATTAATATGAAAACTAGGAGTATGGGGTCGATCATGGTTTCTCTCTCCTGTATCTTTCGTTCAGTTCCTGCATTCGCATTCTTTCTAAGGGGCGTCCACTTGTGTCCTCGAGTTGAACCATTCGGTCTGTGCAGCACATGCAGGGGTCGATTGAAGCCACTGTGATTGGGGCATCACCTAGGGCTTGTCCACGTAACATGAATAGAGTCGCGTAGTTGTTCATGTAGGAGGGTGTCCTCATCCTTACGCGAGATGGCTGGTTCGTGCCGTCTGAAACTACATAGTACATGAGTTCGCCTCTGGGAGCTTCAACTCGTCCGAGGGCTTCTCCTGGTGGAAGCTCTTTGACTTCTGCTTTGATTGGTCCACCCGTGGTTTTCAGTTTGTCAACACAATACTGGCTGATTTTCACAGATTCGATTAACTCACCAAGTCGTACTACTGCTTGGGAGAAGATGTCGCCATCTTTTGCGGTGATGACTTCAAATGGGGCTTCATCATAGGCAGCATAAGGGTCATCGCGACGAACATCGATGTCTATCCCTGCAGCTCTTGCCAAAGGACCTACAACACAGATCTTTCTGGCGATTTCTGGGTCTAGGACTCCGATTCCTTCTGTTCGAGCCCGTATACCTGAATCTTCAAGGACTGCTTTTGTGGCGGTAACTGTCGCCTTGGCGAGGATTTTCAGCTTAGCCTCAATCTTTGGTATCATATCCTTTGTGACATCCCTTCTTACGCCACCAATGGTATTCATTCCATAATGCTGACGATTCCCGGATATCATTTCGAGAAGGTCTAGGACGTGTTCTCGGTCTCGCCATAGGAGCATGAAAAGGGTGCGAAAACCGATGATCTCCATGCCTACTCCTGCCCAAAGCAGATGACTGTGAATCCGTTCAAATTCTGCGATGAGTGTACGGATGTATCGTGCTCGGTCGGGAAGCTCGATTTCACCCAGCATTTCAGTGGTTGTTGTGAAGGCGGTAGGGTGGTGGTGACTGCAGATTCCACATATCCTTTCGACGAGGTAGATATCCTGCCAGTAGGTACGACTCTCAGCGAGCTTCATAATACCTCGGTAGTTGTAACCCAGCTTAACATCAGCCTCAAGGACGCGCTCACCATCAACTTTGAGTTTGAAGAA